>NZ_QGKR01000216.1 GCF_003172955.1 Micromonospora acroterricola
GACCGGGCGCGGCGACGCGCTCGCCCCGACACCGTGACCGCCCCGGCCACTCCCCCACCGGGACGCCGCCGAGCTGCACCGTCCCTGGGGCAATCCCACCCCGGCTGAGCGACGGGCCGGCAGGTTGTCTCCGGGGCAGGCTTCGCCACACCACCAACCCTGCCGACGGTTCTCACCGTGCAGATCTTGGACACTTTCCGTCCGGTCGTAACGGAAACTGTCCAAGATCTGCGGCGCCTCGATGCCACGGCTTCAGGCCCCGGCAACGTGGGCAAGGGCTTGCCGGTGCGAGGGGCCTGAGGAATGAGGCGGCGTGGGATGGGTCGCCCGGGGGCTGGGCCGTCTGGGTCTCAGGCCGCCTGAGGTCGGGACCCGCCCGGCCACAGGACCGCCGGGCCCTGAGGCCCAGGCCACGAGGTTCCGGACACGAGTTTCCGGACACTAGGCCGCCCGGACAGAGGGCCGCCCGGCCACGAGGCCGCCCGGACAGAGGGCCGCCCGGCCACGAGGCCGCCCGGACACGCTCGGATACTCGCTGGGCGTGGACGACGCCGGCTGGAAGCGGGAGCGCGGCTGGAAGCGGGAGCGCGGCTGGAAGCGAAACCGCGGCTGGGCACTCGTGCAGGCGATCGACGCCCTGCCGTACTAGGTCGACACCAGCCCGGCGACGGCCGACATCGCCCGGCACACGCTGCGGACCGTACTCTCTGAGCCGGGCGGCGCTCGCGGGCGTACCGTCGGCATCGTGGGTGAGCGGGACGGCCGGGAGTGGCGGGAGCGGCAGCGGGACGCGGTGCGGGCGCACGCCGACGCGGACGCGCGGCGGCGGGCCGCCGAGCAGGCGGAGGCGGCGGAGCTGGTGGCCTGGTTCGTGGCCGAGGCGACCCGTCGGGGGTTGCCCACGACGCGGCTGGTCGCCCGGGGGTACGACGGGCGCGGGCGTTACCGGACGCGGCTGACCGGCTGGTACGTCGACCGGGCCGGGACCCGGGCGGTGGACGTGGACGGGCGTTTCCATCTGCTGACGGTGCCGGGGGGTCTGCGGGCCCGGCTGGTCGGCGTCGACCCTGAGCCCAGCCCGGCGCCGTTGGTCGTGGGGGCGGGTGGCCGCGACGGTGAGTCGATCCCGTTGCGGACGTTGCTCACCCGGCTGCTGGACGGTGGGACCGACGGGCCAGGTTCCACCACCAGAGCTGCTGCACCGCGAGGGTGAGCAGCCCGGCCACGACGATCGCGCACAGGTTGATCACGAGCTGGAGGGCCGATCCGGCCGCCTCGTCCCACACGCCGTAGGCGCTGGCGACGGCCACGTTCGCCGCGGCCGGCACCGTGGTCACCGAGATCAGCACCCCGACGAGGCTGCCTGACTTCTTCGAGGTCAGCGAGAGCATGCCGGCCACCCCGGCGAGCAGGCCGACCACCCAGGACAGCGCGTCCGGCCGCCAGATGAAATCGGTGAGCGGGCGCTCGGCGAGCAGCATCTCCTTGTTGACCAGACCGGCGGCGGTCAGCGCCCAGGTGCTCAGCACGGTCGCGGCCATGGCCGCCAGGAAGCCGACCGTGAGGGCCTGCACCGACCGCCGGATCACCCGGAGTCGGCGGCGCAGCAGCGCGACGCAGAGCGCGGCGAGGGGGCCGAACTCCGGACCGACGACCATGGCCCCGACGATGAGGATCGGCTGGTCCAGCAGCACACCGATACCGGCGATCATGGTCGCGACGATGATCAGCACCAGGTAGGTGGCGGACAGTTCGGTCTGCTCGCCGGTCTTCGCCGCGATCTCGTCCCAGACCACCGCGTCGGCGCCACTGCCGGGCGCCTTCTCCGCCGCCCGGTCCGCCGCGGTCGAGATGGTCAGTTCCACGTCGGCGGCGGCGATGCCGCCGCTCGCGTCCACGCCGATGCGTTGCAGGCCGTCGAGGACGCGGTCGGCGCTTTCCCGGACCACGTCGCACTGGATGAGGTCGCCCTTCGGCTGCCGGGCGACGCCGGGCAGCACCACCAGGTGGGTCACGCCCGGCTCGGCGGCCAGCAGGTCGGCCACCGCCGGCGACTGGTCCGGCGGAGCGATCACCCTCAGGTGCAGCACGGTCTCCCCTTCACCCGACCGGTCTGTCCCGTCGCCCGGCCGGCGGTCGCGACTCTACCGCCCGGCCTTGAAGCGGGACGGACCGCAGAGCCCCCGCGGCCAGGCCGTTTCCCTACGCGCCGTTTCGGGGTTGATCGGGGCGAAGCAGCCTGAGTGTCGGCATTCAGAACTGCTTCACTGTCTTGTCCTGGTACAAACCCATACGTGGCTTTGCGTCGCTTTCTCTCGGAGGTCGAAACGGTGCCGGTGCCTGGTGGTCTCGTGAACGCCCGGGAAAACCCCCTGCTGCTGCCCCGGCCGGCCCCGGGCAAGCGCATCTTCGACACGATCGTCGCGGCCGTGCTCCTCGTGCTGGTGACGCCGGTGCTGGCGGTGGTGGCGGTCCTGGTCGTGGTGGGCCTCGGCCGCCCGGTGCTGTTCCGCCAGTGCCGCGCCGGACTGCACGGACAACCCTTCGAGGTGGTCAAGTTCCGCACCATGCGGCCGCCCAACCAGGCCCGCGGCCCGCTCGGGGACGGCGACCGGCTCACGCCGCTGGGTCGCTGGCTGCGCGCCACCAGCCTGGACGAGCTGCCCACGCTCTGGAACGTGCTGCGCGGCGACATGAGCCTGGTGGGCCCGCGTCCGCTGCTGCCGGAGTACCTCGACCGCTACTCCCCCAGCCAGGCCCGCCGGCACGAGGTGCGGCCCGGCGTCACCGGGCTGGCTCAGGTACGCGGCCGCAACAGCCTGAGCTGGGAGGAGAAGCTGGACCTCGACGTGCGGTACGTGGACACCCACACCTTCCGCCTCGACCTGTCGATCCTCGTCGCGACCGTGCGCACCGTGCTGCGCCGCGAGGGCATCAACGCGGCCGGATCGGCCACCGCCCCCGAGTTCCTCGGTACGCCCCGGCGCCCGGCACCGCCGCAGCGCGACCGGACACCGGCATGACGACCCCCCGGGGAGTCGGCCGATGAGCCAGACGGTCTACCTGTCCCCGCCCGACGTCGGGCCGCTCGAGGAGTCCTACCTGGTCGCCGCGCTGCGCTCGGGGTGGGTGGCGCCGGCCGGTCCGGACCTGCAGGCGTTCGAGAACGACATCGCCCAGCGGGTCGGCGTCGGCGGCGCCGTCGCGGTCAGCTCCGGCACCGCCGGCCTGCACCTGGCCCTGCTCGGTGTCGGGGTCGCGCCGGGCGACGTGGTCATCGTGCCCACGCTCACCTTCGTCGCCACCGCCAACGCGGTGCGCTACATCGGGGCGCGTCCGGTCTTCGTCGACTGCGACCCCCGGAGCGGCAACCTCGACGTCGGCCTCGTCACCGACCTGTTGCGGCAGCTCCGCGCTCGCGGGGAGAGGGTCGGCGCGGTCGTCCCGGTGGACATGTTCGGCAGCTGCGTCGACTACGAGGCCCTGGTGCCGGTCTGCGACGAGGCCGAGGTCCCCCTGGTGGAGGACGCCGCGGAGGCTCTGGGCGCCAGCCACCGCGGGCGCCCCGCCGGCTCCTTCGGGCGCGTCGGCGTGCTCTCCTTCAACGGCAACAAGATCATGACCACGTCCGGTGGCGGGATGCTCGTGTCCCACGACGCCGGGCTCCTCGCCCGGGCTCGTCATCTCTCCACGCAGGCCCGCGAACCGGCGCGGCACTACGAGCACCGCGAGACGGGTTACAACTACCGGCTCAGCAATCTCCTCGCCGCGCTCGGCCGGGCCCAGCTGGTCCGGCTGGACGGGATGATCTCGCGACGCCGTCACCTGCGCGACCGCTACGCGAAGCTCTTCGCCCCGGTGCCGGGTATCCGGCTGCTGGGTGCCGAGGACACCGAGTCGAACTGCTGGCTCACCGTCATCACCGTCGAGCCGCAGCGGTCCGGTTGGCGGGCGGACGACCTGGCAACGTACCTGTCCGAGCGGGACATCGAGACCCGACCGGTGTGGAAACCGATGCACCTGCAGCCCATGCACGCCGGGGCGGAGAGCCTGCTCACCGGCGCGGCGGAGCGACTCTTCGCCGACGGGCTCACCCTGCCCAGCGGGAGCGCTCTGACCGAGCCGCAGATCGCCCGGGTCTTCGCCGCGATCGACGAGTTCCTGTCCCTCCGGACGGGAGGTCCCACCGCGTGACGATCGGACTGGTCGTGGTGGGCTGCGGCGGGCACGGCCGCGAGGTGGTCGGCATCTCGCGAGCGGTGAACGAGGCGGCCGGCCGGCCGGTGTGGCAGCTGCTGGGGGTCGTCGACGACCGACCGACCGAGGACAACCTGAAGCGCCTGCAGCGACTCGACGTGCCGTACCTCGGGGACGTGGCCTGGTTGCGCGACGCTCCCCCGGGCACCCACCACGTCATCGGGATCGGGGACCCCCGGGTCCGCCGGGCCGTCGGAGGTCGGATCGACGGGTACGGCGTCCCGGCCGCGAGCCTCGTCCACCCGGACGCCACCGTCGGGCCGGACACCGCGCACGGGCCCGGGTTCGTCGCCTTCGCGGGCGCCCGGGTCACCACGAACGTGACCATCGGCCGCCACGTCCATCTGAACCAGAACGCCACGGTGGGCCACGACAGCAACCTCGCCGACTTCGTCTCGGTGAATCCGCTCGCCGCCGTGTCCGGTGACTGCCACCTGGCGGAGGGCGTCCTGATCGGGACCACCGCCGCGGTGCTGCAGGGCCTGCGGGTCGGACGGGACAGCACCGTCGGAGCCGGGGCGTGTGTCGTCCGGGATGTGCCCGATCGGGTGACGGTCAAGGGCGTTCCGGCCCGCTGAGAGCCACCGGCACGGGCAGCATATTCGTCTCGTTCCACTCGAAACCGCCCACCGATACCGCTTTGGCATGTAACAAGGACAAAGAGCCTAGAGGCTCCCTCTGCCGTGCGGCGGAGGAAGCCGCGAGACGGGACAGGGGAGCCAGCACATGCCGCAGGACACCGAGAGCACGCACGCCGAGGACCGGCGGACGCGACGGGCCAGGGCCCGCCGGCGTACCGCCGGATTCCTCGCCACCGACACCACCGCCTGGGTCGGCGGGTTCGTCGCGGCCGCGTGGACCCGGTTCGAGCTCCAACTCCCCCCGGGACAGCTGGGCCGGGCCGCGGCGGTCGGCGTCGTCGCGGCGGTGGTGCACGTGGCCGTGGCGGCGCTGCGCCGCCTCTACTCCGGACGGCACCCGCTGGGCAGCCTCCAGGAGGTCCAGGGCGTCGCCGGCACCACCATCACGACCGCCGGCATCATGATGCTCGGCCTGCTGCCGTCCGACGACCGGCCGGTCCCGGCGAGCACCCCGCTGGTGGGGGGCGCCCTCGCCCTGCTGTTCATGCTCGGCGCCCGGTTCGCGTACCGGCACCGTCGCGACCTCGCCATGCGGCCGGATGTCCGGTCGTCGACGCCCGTGCTGCTGTTCGGGATGGGTGACGCCGGGCAGGGGCTGCTCCGCGCCATGCTCAGCGACCCGCGTGGCCGCTACCTGCCGGTCGCCGCGCTCGACGACGATCCGGACAAGCGCGACCTGCGCATCGGCGGGGTGCGTGTGCTCGGCGGCCGGCACGACGTCGCCCAGACGGTCCGGCGTACCGGCGCCAGCACCGTCATCTTCTCCGTGGCCAACGCCGACGCCGCCCTGATCCGCCAGATCCGCGAGGCCACCCTGGAGGCCGGCGCCGTGTTCAAGGTGCTGCCCCCGGTGCGGGACCTGGTCGACCACCGGATCACCGTCACCGACGTCCGGGACGTCCAGATCAGCGACCTGCTCGGTCGCCGCCAGGTCGTCGGTGACCTGCCACTGAGCACCAACAGCCTGACCGGCCGGCGGATCCTGGTCACCGGCGCCGGCGGGTCCATCGGCTCCGAGCTCTGCCGTCAGGTCATGAAGGCCAACCCGGGTGAGCTGATGATGCTGGACCGGGACGAGTCCGCCCTGCACAGCCTCCAGATGTCGCTGGACGGGCGAGCCATGCTGGACGGGCCCGAGCTGATCCTCGCCGACCTGCGGGACGACGAGGGCATCCGGCGGATCATCCGGGAGCGCCGCCCCGAGATCATCTTCCACGCCGCGGCGCTCAAGCACCTGACGCTGCTCCAGCGGCACCCGGGCGAGGCGGTCAAGACCAACGTCTGGGGCACCCTCTCGGTGCTGGACGCCTGCCAGGACGTGGCGAAGTTCGTCAACATCTCCACCGACAAGGCGGCCGACCCGATCAGCGTCCTCGGCTACTCGAAGCGGATCACCGAGCGGTTGACCGCGCACGCCGCGTCCCGGTTCCCCGGGACGTTCCTCAGCGTCCGCTTCGGCAACGTGCTGAGCAGCCGCGGCTCCGTGGTGACGGCCTTCCAACGGCAGATCGAGACCGGGAAGCCGATGACCGTCACCCACCCGGACGTCACCCGCTACCTGATGACCGTCCAGGAGGCCGTCCATCTCGTGCTTCAGGCCGCCGAGATCGGCCGCGACGGGGAGGCGCTGGTGCTCGACATGGGCGAGCCCGTACGGATCGTCGACCTGGCCCGTCAGATGGCCGACCAGGCGTCCAGCTCCGTGCCCATCGTCTACACGGGCCTGCGGCCCGGCGAGAAGCTGCACGAGGACCTGCTCGGGACCGGCGAGGTCGACAGCCGGCCCTTCCACCCGCTGGTGTCGCACGTGTCCGTGCCGGCGCTCGACCCGATGGAGGCGAGCGGGCTCGACCCGTACGACGATCCCGCCAAGCTCGCCGAGCATCTCGCGCTGCTCTGCACCCAGCCGGTCGACCCGGTGGTGGACGGTCCGGTGGGCGTACCGCTGCAGTCGCGCTGACCGGGTCGTTCGTTCCGGCTGCGGCGTTACCCAGCGCGGCCGGAACGATGGGACGAACGGAACAGGGCCGGAGACCGCGCTGCGGTCGCCGGCCCTGTTGGTCAGCGCGTTCAGCGGCGGATGCCCGCCCAGTCGTGGTGGCGGCGGACGGTGGAGAGGATGAAGTCGACGACCCGCCGGGAGGTGTCCGGCACCTGGTAGTCGACCGGGCACGGCACCCCCTGCGCGGCCACCTGGGCCACCGTCACCTCGACCGCCTCGACCACGCCCTCCGGGTCGAGACCGGTCATGATGATGCCGCCGGCGTCGAGCGCCTCCGGGCGTTCGATCGACTCGCGCAGGGTCACCGCGGGGAAGCCGAGGATGGCGGCCTCCTCGCTGATCGTTCCGCTGTCCGACAGCGTGCAGTACGCCTTCGTCTGCAGGTGCACGTAGTCGAGCAGCCCGAACGGCTCGTGGAAGGCGATGCCGTCCAACGCGGTGGCGTCCGGCGCCAGCGCCTCCAGCCGCTTTCGGGTACGCGGGTGGGTGGAGACCAGCACCGGCATACCCCACCGGTCGCGCACCGCGACCAGGCAGTCCAGCAGCTGCTGGAGCCGGTCGGGGCGGTCCACGTTCTCCTCCCGGTGCGCGCTGACCAGGAAGTACCGGCCCCGGTCGAGTTCCAGCTGACTGAGGATGGTCGAGCTGGCGATGGGCGCCCGGTAGTGCTCCAGCACCTCCCGCATCGGCGAGCCGGTGTGCAGGATCCGACGCGGGTGCAGGCCCTCGGCGAGCAGGTTGCGCCGGGCGTGCTCGGTGTAGACCAGGTTGAAGTCGGCCACGTGGTCCACGAGCCGCCGGTTGGTCTCCTCCGGCACGTTCAGGTCGAAGCAGCGGTTGCCAGCCTCCATGTGGTAGACCGGCACCCGCATCCGGCGGGCCATCAGCGCGGCGATGCAGCTGTTGGTGTCGCCGAGCACCAGCAACGCGTCCGGCCGCACCTCGGCGATCGCCGCCTCCATGCCGACCAGCACCCCGCCGAGCACCCGGCCGAGCGACGAGGTGTCGACGCGGAGGAAGCGGTCCGGTTGCCGCAGGCGCAGCTCCGTGAAGAACACGTCCGAGAGGGTCGTGTCCCAGTTCTGTCCGGTGTGCACCAGCACGTGGTCCACCGTGTCGTCGAGCCGGGCCAGCACCCGGGACAGTCTGATGATCTCCGGTCGAGTGCCGACCACCGTCATGATCCTGGTCATGCCCGTCCTCCCTGCGCAGCGGCCTTGGTCAGAATGTCCTCGAACTGGTCGACGCCCACCCGCAGCGACATCCGCTCCTGGTAGACGTGTCGGGCACGGCGGCCCATCTCGCGCCGGGTGTCGGCGGGCAGCGCGGCCGCCTGGACGAACCGGTCGGCGAGCGCCTGCCAGTCCTCGGGTGGGCAGGTGAGGCCGACCCCGGTCGAGCGGACCAGGGCCTCGGCGTCCCCGCCCAGCGCGGCGACGACCGGCACGCCGCAGGCCAGCGCGGCCTGCAGCTTCGACGGGACGGCGGCCCGCACGGCGGGTACGTCCCGCAGGCAGATGAGCTGCCAGTCCGCCGCGGCGTACAACTCGGCCATCTGCTCGGGCGGACGCCGGCCCACGAACCGCACGTTGTCGGCGCCGAGGTCGGCCGCGAGCCGGCGGGCGTCGGCCTCGCCGGCCCCGGAGCCGACCAGCACCAGGTCCATCCGGTCGCGGGCGGCGGCCGCCGCCCGGATGGCCGTGTCGAGGCCCTGGAGGAGGCCGATGTTGCCGGCGAACATCACGGTGCAGCGGCCTCGGTGGCCGAGTGCCGCGCGGGCGTCGTCGGTGGCCGGCACCGGCCGGAAGAGCGCGTCGTCGGTCCAGTTCCAGACCACCCGCACCCGGTCCGGGTCGGCGCCGCGCGCCACGACCCGGTCGGCCATCGTCGGCGAGATCACCACGATCGCGTCGGCCAGCCGGTACGTCCGGCGCATCAACGCGTCGAGCGCCCGCTCCAGCGAGCGCCCGGCCCGGCCGGTCGGCGCCATCCCCGACTGCACCACGGATTCCGGCCACAGGTCGTGCACGTGCAGCACGATCGGCGTCCGGCGGGTGGCGCGCAGCAGGGCCGCGGCGGCGATGGCCGTGGGCGGCGGGTGGTAGACGTACGTGACGTCGACGCCAGCGAGCCACCGCGCCCCGGCCGCCGCACTGGTGGCGCCGAAGGAGAGGTGGCTCAGGGCCCGCCGGGCGGCGGAGGTGTCATGGCTGGGATAGGCGGGCACCCGCCGGATCGACACCGGCCCGTCGGTCTCCCGGTGCCGCCAGCGCTGTCGCCAGCCCGGGAAGATCCGGCCGTACGGGTAGCTCGGGAAGGTGGTGAGGACCCGCAGCTCGTGGCCCCGGTCGGCCAACTGGTGCGCCAGGTTGCCCGGGATGAAGACTCCCTCCGGCGGATACCACTGGCTGATCAGGCCAACCTTCACGCGCCGACCGCCACCGGAGCCGGTCGGGCCGCCTCCACCGGCTCGGGCCAGGTGTCCGGCCGGTCCGGGTCGAACAGCTCGTTGGTCCAGAACATCGTCACCAGCTCGTCCGGACCGGTGTTCACCAGCTTGTGCGCCCACATCGTGGGCATGTCCACGAGCACCGGCACGTCGCCGCTGACCGCGAACCGCAGCACCTCGGCGTCGTCGACCCGGCGGAGGCTGATCTCGGCCGAGCCGCGCAGCACCACGAACCGCTCCACCTTCGCCAGGTGGAAGTGCTCACCGCGGGTGATGCCGGGAAGGGTGGTGGAGCAGAACGTCTGCCCGGCGCCGCCGTGCGCCTTGACGGTCTCGACCAGCTCACCGCGGGCGTCCGCCCGGCGGGGCAGAGCGAGCGGGTAGTGCGCCGGGAAGCAGTGCGACCGGTAGGTGTTGAACAGTCGCACGTCGTTCCGGTCCAGCAGGGACGGGATCTCCCCCGTCCGGTACGTCGCGGCCATCGCGGTGAGCCGGCTGGCCAGCGCCTGGACGCCGATCCGCAGCGGCGGCATGGCCGGATCCCACGAACCGGCGGCCGGCACGCCGACGAGCCGGGCGGCCGCGTCCGTGACGTGCACCAGACTCAGCTCGCGGTCGGCGTGTACCTCCGGCCGGCCGTCCTCGGCGAGCACCCGGCAGAACGTCGCCACCGCCGAGTTGTAGTACGGACGCCCGTGCTCGCCGTAGAGGTTCGGCAGCAGCACGTCGTCGAGGTCGACGCCGGCGCCCGCGAGCACCCGCGCCGCGGTGGCCTTGGCGTCGCCGTACGGGGTGCCGTTGCCGGCCTGCACCGAGTTGGCGTAGACCACCCGGGCCGGCGGCGTCGCACAGCGCCGGAGACCCTCCGCGAGCTGCGCGGCGAGCTGGACGTTCCCGCCGGCGACATCGGCCGGCTCACCCCGGTTGACCCCGGCCAGGTGCAGCACCCGGTCGACCCCGGCGACCTTGGCCGCGACCACGTCCGGGTCGACGAGGTCGCCCCGGGTCACCACGATCGGTTCCGGCCAGCCCAGCGCGCGCAGCAGCACCCGCACGTGCCACCCGAGGAAACCCCCGGCGCCGGTGACGGCGAGCCTCAGCACGCCAGCACCGGATCCCGCAGCGCCAGCTCCGCGCGCACCTCCGGGAGCGTCTTCAGCAGCTCGATGATCTCGGGTACGCCGAGCTGCGGCGCGTTCGCCGAGTTGAAGTCCTCGGGCAACCCCTCGCCGAGGTCCCCCTCGGAGACGTAGAGCGCGTAGTTGAGGTCGCGGGCGTCCAACGGCACCCGGAGGAAGTCGCCGAAGTCCTCGGCCTGGGCGAGTTCCTCCCGGCTGGCCAGCGTCTCGGCCTGCTTCTCACCGTGCCGTACGCCAATGACGTCGAGCTTGGCGGGCACGTCGAAGAGCTGGCAGACGGCCTCGGCCAGGTCGCCGATGGTGCAGGCGACGGCCTTGCGGATGAAGATGTCGCCGGGCCGGGCGTGGTGGAAGGCGTGCTCGACCAGCTCGACCGAGTCGGCGAGCGACATCAGGAACCGCGTCATCCCCGCGTCGGTGACGGTGGGCGCGCGGCCGGCCTTGATCTGCTCGATGAAGAGCGGGATCACCGATCCGCGCGAGTACATGACGTTGCCGTAGCGGACACAGGAGACCGTGGTGGCGCTGTTCGGGTTGTTCCGGGCGTGGGCCTGGGCCACCTTCTCCATCAGCGCCTTGCTCATGCCCATCGCGTTCACCGGGTAGACGGCCTTGTCGGTGCTGAGCACCACGACCGATCCGACGCCGTTGCGCTCGGCGGCCTCGATGACGTTGGCGCTGCCCAGCACGTTGGTCCGGACGGCCTCCAGCGGGAAGAACTCACACGACGGCACCTGCTTGAGAGCGGCGGCGTGGAAGACGTAGTCGATGCCGCGGCTGGCCCGCAGCACCGAGTCGTAGTCGCGCACGTCCCCGACGTAGTAGCGGACCCGCTCGTCGCCGAGCGACCGGCGCATCGTCTCCTGCTTGGCCTCGTCGCGGCTGAGCACCCGGATCTCGCCGACATCCCGGTCGAGGAGTCGGCGCACCATGGTCTGGCCGAAGGAACCCGTACCGCCGGTGATGAGCACGCGGCGTCCGGTGGTCGAGAAAGTCATCGATTCTCCCGTGTCGTCGATTCGGCGGTCCGCTACCCGACGACTCGGCGAGGGAGTCCGGGCAACGCCCGCGCATCAGTCCCGGAGCAGGGGCCGTCTCGGCCGGTTACAGCATTCGGGACAACGACAGGTCACCCCACCAGATACGCTTCTCTCCACTAGTTCGTCACAAAGTACGACAAGTAGGAAACAATCGGGGGTACTTGCGGCAGGTCGTCTACTTTATTGCACAATCTGCCGTTGGTTCCGCAGATTGCCTGATAGAACAACCCCGTGCCGTGTCTCCCGTCCCCCGCTCTGCACGACCTGGGCCGGCACGCGGCCGAAGCACGGCACACACCGGATTCGCCTGCCACGCGTCGTGACCGCACGCCGCGCCGCGACCCGCTGTCTCTGCCATCAGTGCTGGTCCTCGCCCTCGTCGCGTTCATGGCCGCCCGCCCGCCCTGGTGGTCGTTCAACTACGCGGCCCTCCTCGCCCTTCTCGCGCTCGCCCTGACCGGACGCCTCCCGCGACTCCGGTGGCCCGACACACTCGCGCTCGCCGCCGCCGGCTGGGCACTGGCCAGTCCCCTGTGGGCCGGCCGCACCGACCTGACGATCCCGGCCGGCTACCGCTACGCAACGGTGTGCCTGCTGTTCGTCGCCTGCCGACACGCGGTGCGCCGCAGACGGGATCTCCTCCTGCTCGGCTGGACATACCTAGCCGGCTGCGTGATCGTCAGTTTGGAGATCATCACCGGCGCTCGCGGTGACCTACGTCAACATGGTCAGCTCGTCGATGTCGCCACCCGGTACGGCGTCGAGGGCCGGGAACTGAACGCCACCGCCTACACGCTCGCGGTCGGGGTGGTAGTCGCCGTGCTCGTCGGAGCTGGCAACCGGCATCCAGCGGCACGGATCGGCCCCGCGCTGCTCGCCGTCCCGATGGCATGGGGGATGCTGCTCACCGGCTGCCGCGGCGCTGCCATCGGCGTCCTGCTCGGTCTCGTGGTGCTGGCCCTGGCCTGGCTGCTGCCGCGGACCACTCGGGCCGCGTCGTTCGGGATCACCGGGCTGCTCGTCGTCGTCGTTCCATTCGGCCTCAGCCCGCAGTCGGCGATGCTCTGGCTCGATCAGCTTTATGGCCGTCCCACCGGCGACATCTCCGGACGCCTCGAACTCTGGCCGTACGCGCTGTCGACCTGGAGTGACTCTCCCCTGACCGGCTCCGGTCCGGGAGTCTTCACCGGCAGCAACCCGTTCGGTATCGGACCCCACAACCTGCTGCTCATCCTCGGCAACGACCTCGGCCTCGTTGGCACACTGTTCTACCTCGGCACCATCGCCGGCGCTTGCTGGACGGCAGCCCACGCGTCGCGCCGAGGGCTGCTCGTGACCTGCCTCTACCTCGCGGTCCTCCTGCCGATCTGGCTGACCGGTCAGTGGGAGGCCGCGTTGGCGATGTGGCTGGCGCTCGCCCTGGTCACTGTCGTGTCGGAGCTGCCCGCGCGGACCCGACCCGCGCACCGCGCGTCGAGGCACGCGCTGGCTGGACGCGTCCGGCCCACGACCGTCGGCGGAATCACCCGCGTCGGGCGCTGAGCCGACCGGCAGGTGCCCCGTTCAACGCTCGGCGGGCGCCCCGGCGTGGTGCGACGCCTCCGTCCGAGGCGCCGGCGGTCGGCCGATCGGCCGCTGGACGGCCTCGGACAGCACCGCGGCCAGACGCCTCGCTATCTGGTCCGCCCGGTGGTGACGCACGGCGAAGTCGAGCCCCTGCCGGCCCAGCCGGTCGCGGAGGTCCGCATTCCGACAGAGCCGAGACAGGTCGCGGGCCAGCAGCGACGGATCGTCGACGCCGACGACCACTCCGCCGCCAGAGTCGGTGAGGTGCGCCATGGAAGCCAGCTCCGCCGGGCCGAAACCCAGCACCGGACGGCCTGCGGCGAGGTACTGCGGGATCTTGGTCGACAACGAGTACCGGGTGTACGTCCGGTCGTCGTCCGCGAACGACTCCACGTGTACCAGGATGTCGGCCTGACGTAGCGCGCCGGCGACCTCCCGGCTGGTCAAGGAGGGGCCGAGACGTACCGCGGGCAGATCGGCGAGGCGGCTGCCGTAGCGGGCGGCGTCCACCGCGGGCGTGTGCACGGTCAGCCGGACGGGCAGCCCCGCGGTGACCAGTCGGCCCAGCGCCTCGCCCAGCCGCCGCAGCGACCGCCACCGCCCGAGGTGGAGGCCGCCGACGTAGCGCAGCTCGACCGGTGTGCCCGGCGGAGACGGATGCGCCCGCTCCCCTTCGGGGTCGGCGAAGTCCGCGATGTCCACGCAGTTCCCGAAAGCGGCGAACGGGAGCCCATAACGCCGCTCGTACTCCCGGGCCATCGGCTCGCTGATGCCGAGGCCGTACGAGGAGTGTCGCAGCACCGTGCGCAGCTCGGCCCGGGCTGCGTGGCGGGCCAGACCCAGTACCCGGCCGTCGGCGTAGAGCGTGGTGGGCCAGTCATCCATGAAGTGCGGTACCAGTGGCACACCGCACTCCCGGGCCGCCGCCACCGCCAGCCGCATCAGGCGAATGCTGCCCAGCGTCGCGTACACCACCTCGGGCCGCTGCGCCCGCAGCCACTCGCGGATCGAAGCCGGAACCCGAACCGGGGTGAGGTCGAAGAAGCCGGACAGCTCCCTGCGCAACCACCCGCGCACCCGGCCGGGCTCGGTCATCGAGGACGCCGGGCCACCGCCTTCTCCGCCACCCGACACTGCCGCCGGGCCCGGGCGCTGGGTCCGTTTCCGCAGGCGGATCAGGTGGTGTTCCACGGGGGCGATCTCGATGCCGGTGCGCGCGAAGGTGGCACAGACGTCCGTCGACGGCTCTCGGTCCTCCGTGTACAGCTGGGCGAGCCGGTCCTGGGGCCAGCCGCCGAAAAGGTTCGACAAGGTGATGCCGGTGCCAGCGTCGCGGCTGAACGCTGCTCCGCTGACCACAAGCACCCGGGGGTGTCGCTCAGACGGCAATTGGTTCGACCTCTCTCTCCTGAGCCGGCGCAGGCGAGCGCCGCAACGTCCGGCGGTATCCGTAGAGCGCTGCCGGCAGGACCGTCAGCGCGTATCCGGCGGCCCCGACCCAGGGCACGGCGGCCGCACCGAACCACCTGGCGCCGTACCACTTGCCGGGAATCGACAGCGCCAGGAAGGCCACCCAGCCCACCAGTTGAGGGACGACGACACCGGCGGCGTTCTGCACCATGAAGCGCGGCGACAGTGCCGCCTGGATGATCCACCACACCGCCAGCCCCGCGAGCAGCCACCGGTCGTCGTCGATCGGCACCGGTAGCCACGCGGCGAAGAGCCGGTCCCCGAAGCAGACCAGGGACACCGCCGGCACCGCGGCGAAGAGCACGGACAGCACGGTCATCCGGCGAGTGGTCCGCCGCACCCAGCCGAGCTGCCCGCGGGCAAGTGCCTCCCCGTTGGCCGGCCACAGCGGTACGTTGATCAGGACCACGAGTTGACCGAGTTGCGCCAGCAGCTTCGCCGGCACTACGAAGCCGGCCACCGCGGACAGCCCGAGCACGTGCGCGATGACCAGGGTGTCGGCGTTCGTACCGAGCGACATGACAACGGTCACCACGAAGAACAGCCCGCTGAGTCGGGTCAGTTCCCATGCCGTCCGGGCGTCGACAGCCCGGAGCCGAGGTCGGATCGTGCGGTGCGCGCGCCTGAAGAACCAGACCGTGTTGACCGCGTTGACCAGCGGCGGCGCGGCAACCGAGGCCACGATCACGAGCAGTGGGGACAGTCCGGCGGCAACGACGGCGAGGACCAACCCGAGCCCGGTGAGGCTGGCTACCGCCTGCCAGATGTTGCTGCGGCCCACCTGCTGGTAGGCGTACTGAACACGGGTGATCAGGGCAAGGGGCACGTTCACCAGGAACGCGGTGAGGCAGAGCAGGGCGATCAGCCGCGTCTGCGCCTGGGTGACCTCACCCGCGACGTTGAACAGCGACGTCCAGGCGATGGTGTCGGCCAGCAGCCACAGCACGGCGATCATGGCGGCCGCCAGCAGCGAGAGCGCCAGGTACGCGCTGGAGACGTACCCCTGAGCACGGCGGTCGTCACCGTGGGCGTAGCACGGGGCCAACTTGGTCATCAGCCCGCTGCCCAGGCCGAGGTCGGCGAAGGACGCCATGCCGACGAGCGCGACAACGGCCATCCAGAGCCCATACAGATCGGTGCCGAAGTACGGCAGGGTCAGCGGGACGAGCACGATCGGGGCGACAAAGCCGACCCCCCTGCTCAACAGGGCGGTGGCGACGCCGGACACCAGCCGGCGGCTTCGGTCGGGCGGACGGCGGCGCGCCGAAAGCGGACGCGCGGCCCGCTCGGCGGGCCCGTCGGACAACACGCCGGCCTACTGGACGGCGGGCAGGTTCGCCGTGAGCCCGGCCGAAGGGTCGACCAGCACGCCGGTCATCACCACCCTCACGGTTACCCCGATCTGCGCGGTCCTGGTGCCCGTGTCGCTACCTGCCCGACACCGCCACGAGACCGTGCGGCATGCCGGCACGGCGCCGCGGCCCGGGCGTGCCGGGGCCACGGCGAGGAATCAACGACACAACGATCGCGACGGGGTGCCGGTCACGCGGCAGTGGCCCCCCGGCGCATCTGGCTGATCGCCGAAGCGTCGTTCTGCGCGCCCGCGCGGGTCACAGTCATTTTGTGAAACGTGCGAAGTCGGCAATGGACCCTTGCTATAACACCCTAAGCACTGGTGACACCGCCATCGGGCACGCCCGCCTGCAACCGACCCGCCCGCATGGCGACATGCCTTCGGTCGTTCCGTGTGCCAACCCGGCGGGCAGTGGGCGGCGCGGGCCGGAAACGAGCGGAACGACCACCACCGGGAGGCACCCGGCGGAGCGGAACTGATGCGGGAGCACCAGCTGAATGACCACGACCACACCGGACCTCACCACACGTCGATTCGTGTCGACGGCGACGTCGGCACAACCGATTCGGCACCGCCCGGCCCCGTTTCGCCGTTCACTGCGAGCCTGGCTGCCACTGCTACTCGCCGGCGGCTGGATGCTGGGGACGTTCGGCCTCTTCTGGACCGGGGCGCTGGCGCAGCAGGTACCGAACCCCGGCACGCTCTGCCTGTTCGTGTTGGGCGCCACCGGCGCCTTTGCCGCCGGCTACGTCGCGCAGCTCTGGCGCAGCAGCTCCCGACCCATCGTCGGCACGACGCGGTCCACCGACGTCAGGCGGGTGCGCAGACTGGTCCTGGCCAGCGGCATCTACTACGTGGTCCTCGGTGTGGCCCTGCTCGTCGAGTACGGGGCGACCGGTCCGGGCAGCATCATCGCCAGTCTGCAGGACCCGGCGGGGGCGTACCTCAACAAGTTCACCGTCTACCAGCAGCAGCAGGACAGCGGTCGCACGAACCCCGTCATCCAGGTGCTGACCCTGCTCGGCTTCCTCGGCACCGCGCTTGTCCCCCTGCTCGTCGTCTACTGGCGACGACTGTCGGGCGGTCTGCGACTCGTCGGACTCGCGGGCATCGGTGTCTACAGCCTCTTCTTCCTCTACATCGGCACTCTGAAGGGTCTCGGGGACTTCGTGCTGATGATCGCGGCCGGTTTGCTCATCGCCTCGTCGCGGAATCCCGACCGGACCGGCCGCAAGATGAACCGGCGGCGGGCGACAGTGCTGGTGGCGGTCGTGTTCGCGCTCTTCTGCGCCTACATGGTCAGCAACCAGGCCGACCGGGTGGACCAGTTCGGCACCCACGATCGTGTCCGCGCCAATCCGACCGTCGAGCGGATCGTCGGTGAGCAGGTGGCGACCGGTCTGGCCGCGCTGGTGATCTATCCAACCCACGGCTACCTCGGCCTCGCGTACAACCTCGAAACGCCGTTCGTGTGGTCCCATGGCCTGGGCAGCACCCCGGCGGTCGCCTCGTACGGCAGCCAGTACCTCGGGATCGACACGGACCAGTATCCGGCCTATCCGACCCGTACCGAGGACCGGACGGGGTGGCCTGCGGGCATGTACTGGTCGACCATCTATCCCTGGCTGGCTTCGGATCTCACCTTTCCGGGAACCGTGCTCTTCATGGCCTTCCTGGGCTGGTTCTTCGCCCGGCTCTGGCGTGAGGTGAACCTCTCGGGCGGCATCCTGCCAACCTTGATCTTCGTTCAGATGTGCCTGCTCGTCGCGTACATCCCGGCGAACAATCAGCTCGGAATGTCGCGGCCAGCCGTGATCGGCCTCGCCACGCTGCTGTCCCTGTACCTGTGGATGGCCCTGACACGCGGCGCGAGCGGCTCAGCGCCGCCCGAGCGGGTGCAGCGGTAGCTCGCGCTTCTGCTTCGACAGGTGGAGACGACCCGACGAGGCGGCCGCCAGTCCGGCCAGAAAGGACCGGATCCGTTGTCCCTGCGCCGCGGGACCGCGCGTCTGCCGGACGAACGCGGCACCCGCGCTGCCGAGGGTGGCCCACTCCTCGCGGGGCATGGCGAGCACCCGCAGCAGGGCTTCGCGCAGGCCGTCCGCCGTGTCCGACTCGGCGAAGCGCAGGTACGGGTCGTAGTCGGGCGGGATGCCCGGCAGCCGTGTGGTCACTACCGGAACGCCGGTGGACAGGTACTCGATGAGCTTCGACGGGAACGAGTAGCGGACGAACGACTGATCCACCGGCCGCGGGTTGACCAGCACCGACGCGCGGGCGAGGCGCTGCACCAGCGCACCACGGTCAAGCAGCTCGGGTGCGGCGATCCGGGGATCGGACTCTGCCTGCGTTCGCAACCACTCCTCCAGCTCTCCCCGGCCGAACAGGAACAGGCGCAGATCGGGATCGTCCATGCCGCGGAATGCTTCGACCAGGCGATCGACGCCGTAGGCCCGGGTTAGCCCGCCGGCGTACACCACCTCACGGGAGGCGGCGGCAGCTCCTCGATCCGCCGACGAGGGTGGGCCCACTACGAGATGACCGGGCCGGCCAAACGCTGACGCCTCGAGGGGTGGGTTGCAGATTCCCTCCATGACAAGACGGGGAACCGAGGGCGCGAAGTCCTCGGCAAGCGCGGCGGTGAGCACCACAACGCCCGAACACCGACGCAGCGCCATGCGAACCAGCGCGTGGTCCAGGCGGCGCAGCGCGCGGACGATCAGGCCGTCATCGGGGAGGATCACACCGGGGGGATCGGTCAGCACCGGCACCACCCGTGCCGACCGTCGCCACGCGACCAGAGCCCCGAACCACAGGAACGGCGTGTGGACGCCGTGGATGAGCAGGACATTGTCGCCTCCCGTGCGCAACATCCGCGAACCCGTGCGCACGGCCGCCACGAACCGCGTCAGGTGTTTCACGCCGAGCAGATTGACGAACCCCAGCAGCTCTCCCTGCACGCCGTTCTGCTCGAACCGCCCCGGCCGGAAGCGAATCTGCCGATTCCGCGGAAAGGTCGACGCGGGGGCCGCGGAGAGCAGACGCACCGGACAGCCCGCCGCGCGGATGCTCTCCACCAGGGCCCAGGCGAACGTGTGGGTCTGCGTGGGCATGACGACGTCTCTCGCCACGATGTGCCGAAACAGGTCGTCCCCAATGGTGAATCCCAGCAGCAGTACACGGGGACAGGGCTCGTCGGTCACGCCGTTCCTTCCAGGATGCGCCGGTAAACGCCATCGAGGGACCTGAGCATGACCGGCAGGCTGTAGCCGTCCTGCACCACCTTGCGGCCCGTCTCGCCCACGTGTCGACGTTCGGCGGCATCGACGAGCAACGGCTCGATCGCCGTGGCGAACGCCTCGGGGTCTCCGGCCGCCACCAGGTGGCCACCGCCCTGCCGAAGCACCTCGACGTTGCCACCAACGGCGGAGGCTACGACGGGCAGGGCGTGGGCCATGGCTTCCAACAGGGCGTTGGACAGGTTCTCGTGCAGGGTGGGGAAGACGAAGATGTCCGCCGCCGAGAGGAGATCCGGCACGTCGAGGCGATTGCCGAGCAGCTGCACCTCGGTGCCGTCCACGTCCGCCAGGGCGGCGGCGATCCCAGTCCGGTCCGGTCCGTCGCCGGCGACCAGCAGCACCCGTCGACCGGCCGGCGGCGGCAGCCGACGCAGCGCGTCCGCCAGCACTCCGAATCCCTTGTCCCAGCTCAGGCGGGCTACCGCGATCATGACCACGTCGTCGGGGGCCAGGCCGAGTACGGCGCGTCGGCTGCTGCGCGCGGCGCCCACGTCGGCCGGCAGCGGAA
Source organism: Micromonospora acroterricola (assembly GCF_003172955.1). Lineage (GTDB taxonomy): Bacteria > Actinomycetota > Actinomycetes > Mycobacteriales > Micromonosporaceae > Micromonospora > Micromonospora acroterricola. Next base: position 19,726 of record NZ_QGKR01000216.1, read on the forward strand.
CCCCGTTGGGAATCACGCCGACGAACCTGTCCGCGTGCGCCCGAAGAAAGTCCCGGTCAGCGGCGTACTCACACACGGTCGCGACGTGGCTGGCCATCCGCAGGGTGGCCGGCTCGGCTCCGCGGGCCAACAGAGCCTTACGCCAGGTACGACCACCGTGTCTCAGGTCCCGCACGGTGCCGTGCACGGTGACCAGGATCCGGGGGCAGCCCGCCAACCGGGCGGCGAGCACGCCGTGGAAGCCCTCGTTCTGCAGGCCGCGCACGTGCACCAGGTCGGGACGCACCCTCCGCAGTAGGCGAACCCAGTCACGCAGCAGGGGCACGTTGAGGGCGCCGTTACCGCCGACCTGATGCATGCGGACGAACTCGTACCGCTCGTTCAGCGCGGACCCGAGCACTCGCTGCACGGCGGTCAGCGGCCCGTTGGCGCCCGGCGTGCCGGCCGAATGCTGCACGATGACGGGCCGTTTCCGCACCGGTGGCGCGCTCGGACGGCTCTGGTCACCCCGGCTGGCTGGCTCCACTGACACTCCAACGTCGACCTAGGGGACCACCGGCGGCGCGCCCTGATCCGCGGTAACGGCATCGGTGCGTACAGTAACACCGGCATTAGCCGCTAATACGCTGACACACGCTTTATACGAATGGACAGCATGAAAAGCCACGAGACCGCCACCGCTCCCGCTCAGCCGGCCAATGCCCCGGGTGGACCCGTGCCCCGGCTCGTGATGGTGGCGGCGTACCGGTTCCCGCACGGTGACGCCATGTCGAATCGGCTGCTCCAACTGGCCCGCTCCGCGACGCCCCCAGGCACCTCGACCCTGATCGTGAACGACTGGCCCGGCAACGACCGCCCACCGGAGCCCGTTGCCCTGCCACCCGAGTTGCGGCTGATCACGCTCTCCGCCACCGGCGGGGGTGGCCGGCTCCGCCGCTGGATGCACCGCCAGGGCCGACCCCTGCGAGTGCTGAAGGCGCTGCGACGAGCGGGCGTGCCCATCAGGGACCTCACCGGCGTCTGCCTCCCGCTGGGGCTGTGGAACCTGACGACGTGGGTCGTGCTGCGGTCGGCGACGCGCTGCCCGTTGACCGTGGACGTGCTCGAACGGCACGAGCCCGCGCAGTTTCCCCGCGGGCGTCTGGCGCCCTACTTCATCCGGCACCGGTGGCACTCCTACCTCGCCGGACGGCTTGCGGATCGGATCATCGCGATCTCCACGACGCTGCAACGGCGTTTCGCCCGGCCGGGTCAGCCCATCCTGGTCGTGCCGCCACAGGTCGACTGCGCCGACTATGGCGAACCGGCGCCGCCGTCGGTGAAGGCGAGCCTGCGATTGTTGTATGCCGGCACGGCGGGGTCCAAGGATCAACTGGCCGTGGTGCTGGACGGCATCCGTCGGCTGCCTGAGCCGGAGCGGAGGCGGGTCCGGCTGAGCATCGCCGGAATGACGCGGGAGCAGGCCACGCTGGTGTCTGACCTGGAGGACCGAGCGGTGGCGGACCTCGGCGAACAGATCACCTTTCTGGGCCGGGTACCACGCGACCGGGTCGTCGCCGAACTGGGCGCGGCGCACTTCTCGGTGCTGGTCCGGCCCCCGGGCGGCTACGCCGACGCCGGCTTTCCGTCGAAGGTGCCCGAGAGCCTGGCGGCCGGCTGCCCGGTCCTGCTCAACCACACCAGTGATCTGGGCAGCTACATCGACGATGGCCGGGAGGGCATCGTGCTGACGGGGGCCGACGCGGACGACGTCCGGGACGGGCTCCAGCGGGCACTTGCCCTGGACGACGCGCAGTGGTGGCGGATGAGCCGCCATGCCCGGGAACGGGCTTCCGCATTCGACTACCGCGCCTGGGCGCCCGCGGTGAGCGCGTTCGTGACCGGTCGCGCAAACGTGGAGGACGGCCTCGACCCCGTGAGTCGTTCCGCGAACGTCCGCCCTACCCGAAGCACGTAGCGGCATGGCCGGGTCACGCCACCGGATCGGCCGGAGTCGGCGGTTTGCGCGCCCCGCCGCTGCCCGCTGGTGTCATCCGCACCGCCGACCCGTCGCGCCCCGACACGCCGTAGATCCGCCGGATCACCGCGGCCTTCTCCTGGGCCGGCAGGTGGCCACAACCGAGCGACTTGGCCTTCATGATGGCGAGGTACTCGTCGGTGCTCTTGAGAACACGGGCGGGCACGCCGGCGGCCACGCTGTTGTCGGGGATGTCGCGGGTCACGACCGACCCGGCCCCGACGATGCATCGATCGCCGATCCGCACCCCCGGCAGGATGATGGTCCGGACGCCGATGTAGACGTCGTCGCCGATGCTGATGGGGGCGGTCCACTCAAGGTCGGGGTGGTCCCTGCGCAGAATGAGGGTACCGCCGTCGTGAGTGACGAACTGCACTCCGGCCGTGACGTACACGTTGTCGCCCAAGGTGATCAGCCAGGGCTCGGAGCCGAACATGCTCCGATCGATGCCGTAGAAGCGCACCCGTCCGCGCAGGTTCACCCCGAGCGAACGCGCGAACTCCTCTGGATTGCGAGCCGCTGCGCGCCGGTCACGCAGGGCGGTGACGATGCCGCGGAGAGTACTTAGCATCATGCTCCATCTCGAATGGGTTCGGTACGTTCGCGGACACGGTGGCGAGTGCTCTGCGGTATCCGACGACGGCGGCCGGAAGCACGGTGATGCCGTACGACAACGCCGAGGCGAGCGCCACACCGGACAGGCCCACCCTCGTCGCCAGGAGGATCTTCAGCGGTACGGCGACGACGAGGCAGGCCGCCCAACCGAGGAACTGCGGCCCCAGCAGCCCGATGCTGTTCTGCACCATGAAGAGTGGCGCCGCCACGGCGACGAGAACCGACCACACGGCGAGTCCGGCGAGCAGCGGGGCCGGCACCCGTTCGAGGTCATCCGAACGTACCCAGAACTCCAGAACGTCGTTGCCGGTCAGGACGAGGCACAGCGCAGGCAGGGTTACCGCCGCGGCGGAGAGGCAGGCCATCCGTCGGGTGCTACGCCGGACCCAGGCCACGTCGCCCCGGGCGAGCGCCTCGCCATTGGCCGGCCACAGCGGCAGGTTCACCAGGGTCACGAACAGGGCCAGCACCGCGAACATCCGCAGTATCACCGCGTAGTTCGCGGCCGCGTGCAGGCCGAGCACCCGGCCGACCAGGAAGCCGTCGAGGTTGAGCGCGATGGAACTCAACAGGGAGAGCGCGAAGAACCGGGATCCCAACCGGAGCAGCCCGCGCGCGATCGGGGCACGCACGTCCCTGACACGTGGTCGAAGGGTGGGATCCTGCCAGCCGAAGTAGCAGATCGAGTTGGCAACGTTCATCAGGGGAACGGCGAGCACCGCCACGGCGATCACCAGAGCCGGACTGGCGTGCAGGGCGACGGCGGCCACCACCAGACCCGCGGAACCCAGACTGCCGGCGGCCTGCCACAGGTTGCTCTGCGCAACCTGCTGTTGGGCGTACTGCACCCGCTGGATGAGGGCCAGCGGAATGTTGGCCAGGAAGGCACCGAAGCAGACCAGCACCACCGCTCGCGCGTCTCGGGCCACCGCCGGGTCCGTGACGTTCAGCAGCGTCGGCCAGGAGATCAGCCAGACGGCGACCACCAGCACCAGCAGCAGCGCCACGGACAGCGTACCGAGCAGGGCGTACGCGCTGGCTATCTCACGGGCCGCCGCGCGGCGGTCACCGCTGGCGTGCAAACGGGAGAGCCGGGTGAGCAGACCGTTTCCGAGTCCGAAGTCGGCGAACAGCGCCATCGCGGTCAGTGAGGTGACCGCCATCCACATGCCGTACCGCTCTGCCCCGAGGTAGCGGAAGGCCACCGGGGTGATCAGCAGTGGCGCGGCCAGGCCGACGGCCTTGCCGGCCAGCGACGAGGCGATGCCGGTGACCAGTGCGCGACCACGGGACCGCCGCGCCACCGACGTGTCGCCTTGGAGTGACCCCGATCCCGCCGCCGCGGCCGGTGTCGCGGGCGTGGTCTCGGCGGAAGTGCCGCCGACCCCGTCGACCAGGACGGACGGGGCCGCCCCGGCGGCCGGAGGTCGATCGACCATCAGGCCCGCTGCTTCAACACATGCGCCTCGAACCACTCCACGGTCGCCCGCAGCCCGTCCACCCGGGGAGTTGGCACCACGTCAGGAAAGAGTGAGCGGAGCACCCTGTTGTCGGCCTCGGAGTGCCGGACGTCCCCGGTGCGGGGTGCCACGTGGCGCCGCTGGATCGGGCGGCCGATGATCTGCTCCAACTCCGACACCACGGTGAGCAACTCCGCGCGGGCGCCGAAGGCGAGGTTGACCGGCTGAGGGTGGGACACCGAACGCTGTACCGCGTCGAGGAGCACGGCGCAGACCGTCTCGACGTAGGTGAAGTCGCGCGACTGCCGGCCGTCCCCGTGAAGTTCGATGGGCTCACCGCGCAACGCCGCGTCAACGAAGCGCGGAACGACAGCCGCGTAGCCGTGATCGTGCCGCTGGGCTGGGCCGTACACGTTGAAGAACCGGAAGGCGAGGGTCGACAGCCCGAAGGACGCCTGGTATGCCAGCGCGTAGGCCTCGGTGGCGAGTTTGCTCACCGCGTACGGACTGAGCGGGCGGGTCCAGGCCAGCTCGGTCTTGGGGAGCGCCGGGTTGGCGCCGTAGACCGACGAGGAGGAGGCGACGACGACGTGGCCCACGCCGTGCCGGCGAGCGGCCTCCAGCACCCGCAGCGTGCCGGTCGCGTTGGCGTGGTGTGAGGCGATCGGATCGCGCAGCGAGCGCGGCACGCTCGGCAGCGCCGCCAGGTGCACCACGGCATCCCGGTTGGTCATCGCCCGGTCCAGCGCATCGTCGTCGAGCATCGAGCCGGGAATCGTGTCCACGTCGAGGCCGTCGAGGTTGCTCATCCGGCCCGTCACCAGATCGTCCAGGATCCGGATGTCGCTGACGGCGTGGTGCACGGTCGCGGCACGGGCGAGATTGGAGCCGATGAATCCGGCACCGCCGGTGATGAGTAGTCGCATGTCGTACCGCCTTCACGCCCCGTCAATTGTCATCCGGTCCAACGACCTTCCCCAACGACTGTCACGCTTCGTCATTGCACGATGACGCGTCGGAGGCCTGACCTCGACCGCCGTGCCGGATGCGACCCGTCAGCCACGAACGGCCGAGGCTGGCATCGGCCGCGCCTCGGGCCTGGGGAGGTCCGACAGCGCCGCCAGCTCCGCCGTGGTCAGTCGCTGCTCCGGCGGGTAGAGCTGCTGTTCGTGCTCGATGATCGTTTCCACCGGCCAGCGCAGCCGGATCACCCGGGCCGGATTGCCGGCGGCAACCCCGTACGGCGGCACGGAACGGGTCACCACGGCGCCTGCCCCGATCACCGCGCCCCGACCGATCGTCACTCCGTGCAGGATGACGGCACGGGTGCCCACCCACACGTCGTCGCCGATCGTGACCCCCCGGTCGAGGGCCCCGTCCGAGGGACTCTTCTCGACCGCGATCATCGGTGTGCCGACCCGGTCGATCCGGTGATTGCCGCCCCGGATGGTGACCTCGGGCCCGAACATGACGTTGTCGCCGATCCGGATCCGGGATCGAGCGGCCATGATGACCGGACGGTGACCCAGGTCGACGTTGCGGCCGACCTCGATGGTCTCGTAGGTGTAGACGCCGTCCGGGTCGAAGGTGAAGTTGTCCCCTCGGGCGGCGAACCGGCCGGCGCAGGCCATGCCACGGATGGCCCTGCGGGCCCGCCTGCCGCTGCTCCAGAGGAGATCCAGGATGCGGGCGACCCCGGCAATCACAGGTCCGGGGCGGTGTGCCGACACGCGCATCAGGCTCTGCACCGCCCGGCAACTGCCCCGCTCTGCTGGGCCACGCTGCGGATCTGACGCATCGAAACGTTCCTCTCGCCTGGCTCCGTCGCCCCCGCGACGAACACGGGTGAGCGTACGCGGCATTTGCCGGCTTGATTGAGGAATGGGTGTTTCCTGTCAGCAGGTACGTCGGCACTGTGGACAGGACGCAGCGCGACCAGCCGGGCGAGGCCGACCTCGGCCACGACGCGGCGGCGGACCGGATCGGCCGCACCACGGTCGACAGTGCCGCCGGCGGTCGGAAAGAGTTCGGGCTCGAATGGCCTCGCCTCGGCGGCCCGCGACGGTCTGGTCGCCCGCTCACCGACCGGCGGTCCCCGGACCGCCGGCGCACGTTCGGTGTACTCCGGGCGCGGCTGCCACCGATGTGGTGAGCTGTACGGGTGTCGGGTCTGGGTCTGGTGCTGCACCCCACCCGGGATGTCTCCGAGGTGGTCGGGATCATCGAGCGGTGGGCCACGCGCCACCACAAGTCGTTGATGGTGCGCGCGGAGGACAAGCACCGCGTGCCGGCCAGCGTCGCACCCGTTCCGGCCGACCAGGTGGCCGTCCTCGCCGACGCTCTGATCAGCATCGGTGGTGACGGCACCATGCTGGGCGCGCTGCGCTCGGCCGTCCTCGACCCGAAGCCGGTGCTCGGCGTGCACCTGGGCCGCCTCGGCTTCCTGGTCGAGGTCGAGCCGCCGGAGCTGCCCGACGCGCTGAGCCGGTTGCTGTCGCACGACTTCACCATCGAGTCGCACGCCTGCCTGGCCTGCGACGTGTGCGGCGACGACGTCGTGGCGTTCAACGACATCGCGCTGGTCCGCCAGCCCGGCTCCGGCTTCGTCACCGCCACCCTCGCGGTGGACGACCAGCAGTACGGCTACTACCGCGCCGACGCGGTGGTGGTCAGTACGCCGACCGGCTCCACGGCGTACAGCTACGCCGCCGGCGGCCCGCTGGTCTCACCGGCAGCGGACGCGGTGGTGATAACGCCGTCGGCGCCGATGGCCGGCATCTCCCGGTCGGTGGTGCTCTCGCCGGACGAGAAGATCCGGCTGGAGCTGGAGCCCAACTCGTCGGCGGTCGTGGTGGAGATGGACGGGTTGGTGTTCCGCGACGCGGCGACCGAGGGGACCGTCGACATCAGCTACCGCCGCAACGCCGGCCTGGTGGTGCGCTTCGACCCGCAGCGCTACCAGGAACGCAACCAGCTGAAGATGAGCCTGCTCGACCTGCCGTTCCTGCCCGACCAGCTCAGCGAGCTGCTCCCCGACGAGCTGCGGCGGCAGAGCCAGCGGGAGTTGCCGCCGCGCTGCTGACCGGGCGCCGCCCACCCGGGTCGGGTGGGCGGCGTCGGACGTGCCGCGCTCAGGCCTGCCCGAGCACCCCGTCGACCAGGTCCTTGGCTTCCTGCTGGATGCGCGTCAGGTGGTCCACGCCCTGGAACGACTCGGCGTAGATCTTGTAGACGTCCTCGGTGCCGGACGGCCGGGCGGCGAACCAGCCGGACTTCGTGCTGACCTTGAGCCCGCCGATCGGCGCGCCGTTGCCGGGTGCGCTGGTCAGCGTCGCGGTGATCGGCTCGCCGGCCAGCTCGGTGGCGGTGACCTGTTCCGGGGAGAGCTTGCCGAGCACGGCCTTCTGCTCGCGGGTGGCCGGGGCGTCGATCCGGGCGTACGCGGGAGCCCCGAACCGTTCCGCCAGCTCCGCCCAGTGCTCGCTCGGGCTGCGCCCGGTGCTCGCCAGGATCTCGGCGGCGAGCAGGCAGAGCAGGAGGCCGTCCTTGTCGGTGGTCCAGGTGGAGCCGTCGCGGCGCAGGAACGAGGCGCCGGCGCTCTCCTCGCCGCCGAAACCGACCGCGCCGTCCAGCAGCCCCGGCACGAACCACTTGAAGCCGACCGGCACCTCCAGCAGCGGCCGGCCCAGGTCGGCGGCGACCCGGTCGATCATCGACGAGGAGACGAGCGTCTTGCCCACCGCCGCGGCCGGACCCCAGTCGGCGCGGGTGCGGAACAGGTGGTTGATCGCTACCGCCAGGTAGTGGTTGGGGTTCATCAGGCCGGCGTCCGGGGTGACGATGCCGTGCCGGTCGGCGTCCGCGTCGTTGCCGGTGGAGATCTGGAAGTCGGCGCGGGCGGCGATCAGCGACGCCATCGCGTTCGGCGAGGAGCAGTCCATCCGGATCTTGCCGTCGCCGTCCAGGGTCATGAACCGCCAGGTCGGGTCGACCGTCGGGTTGACCACGGTCAGGTCCAGCCGGTGCCGCTCGGCGATCTCGCCCCAGTACGCCACGCTCGCCCCGCCGAGCGGGTCCGCGCCAATCCGCACCCCGGCGTCGCGGATGACGTCGATGTCGATCGCCGCCGGCAGGTCGTCGACGTAGCTGGCGAGGAAGTCGTACTCCCCGGTGGTGTCGGCGGCCCGGGCCCGCGCGTAGGTGATCCGGCGGACCTCCTTGAGCCCGGCGGCGAGGATCGCGTTGGCCCGGTCCTGGATCCACCGGGTGACGTCGGTGTCGGCCGGCCCGCCGTTGGTCGGGTTGTACTTGAAGCCGCCGTCGTCCGGCGGGTTGTGCGACGGGGTGATGACGATGCCGTCGGCGAGCCCGCTGGTGCGCCCCCGGTTGTGGGTGAGGATCGCGTGCGACAGCGCCGGGGTGGGGGTGTAGCCGTCACGGCTGTCCACGAGCACGGTGACCCCGTTGGCGGCGAGCACCTCCAGCGCGTCCACCGCGGCCGGCGCGGAGAGCGCGTGGGTGTCCCGGGCGAGGAAGAGCGGGCCGTCCAGGCCCTGCTCCCGCCGGTAGTCGCAGAGCGCCTGGGTGACCGCCAGGATGTGGTCGGAGTTGAACGCGTTGCGGAGGCTGGAGCCCCGGTGGCCGGAGGTGCCGAAGGAGACCTGCTGCGCCGGGTCCGCTGGGTCCGGATGCTCGGCGTAGTAGGCGGTCACCAGGCGCGGCACGTCGACCAGGTCGGCGGGCTCGGCGGGCTGGCCGGCACGGGGATGGGTCACGGGGGTCTACCTCCTCGGTACTGCGTCGGACGACGGAAGGGCCGGTGTCACGGCTCGACCTTCTGGCCCTTGCCGATCACCACGATGCCGTTGTCGGAGACGGTGTAGCGCTGCCGGTCCTTCTCCAGGTCGACGCCGATCTCGGCGCCCTCCGGGACGAACACGTTCTTGTCCAGGATGGCGCGCCGGATCACCGCGTGCCGGCCGATCTCCACACCCTCCATCAGCACCGAGCCCTCGACGTGCGCCCAGGAGTGCACCCGCACCTTCGGCGAGACGATCGAGTTCTCCACCAGCGAGCCGGAGATCACCACGCCCGGGGAGACCATCGAGCCGACCGCCCGGCCGACCCGCTCGCCCCACTGGTGCACGAACTTCGCCGGCGGCCACGGCGGCTGCTCCGTGTAGATCGGCCAGTCGAAGTTGTACATGTTGAACACCGGGTGCACGTTGATCAGATCCATGTGCGCGTCGTAGAACGAGTCGAGCGTCCCCACGTCACGCCAGTAGCCCCGGTCGCGGTCGGTGCTGCCGGGCACCTCGTTGTCGCGGAAGTCGTAGACGTTCGCCTCGCCTCGCTCGACGAGCATCGGGATGATGCTGCCGCCCATGTCGTGCTTGCTGGTCTTGTCCTCCGCGTCGCGCTCGACGGCCTCGCAGAGCGCGCGGGTGGTGAAGACGTAGTTGCCCATCGAGGCGTAGATCTCGTCCGGCGCGTCGGGCAGGCCGACCGCGTCGGTGGGCTTCTCCCGGAACGCCCGGATGCGCCGGCCGTCCTCGCCGACCTCGATGACGCCGAACTGGTCGGCCATCGACAGCGGCTGGCGGATGCCGGCGACGGTCACCGCGGCGCCGGAGGCGATGTGGTCCTCCACCATCTGCCGCGGGTCCATCCGGTAGATGTGGTCGGCGCCGAAGACGATCACGTAGTCGGGCTGCTCGTCGTTGATCAGGTTGAAGCTCTGGTAGATGGCGTCGGCGGAGCCGGCGAACCACCAGGGGCCGCGTCGCTGCTGAGCGGGCACCGGCGTGACGTAGTTGCCGAGCAGCGTGGACATCCGCCAGGTCTTGGTGATGTGCCGGTCGAGGGAGTGGGACTTGTACTGGGTCAGCACGACGATCTTGAGATAGCCGGCGTTGGCCAGGTTGGAGAGGACGAAGTCGACCATGCGGTACATCCCGCCGAACGGGACGGCCGGCTTGGCCCGGTCCGTGGTGAGTGGCATCAGGCGCTTGCCCTCCCCACCCGCCAGGACGATCGCGAGCACCTTGGCAGCCATGCCACGACGCTATCCACCCTCGTCCCACTTCACCACTCGTACGGGGACACTTCTGCACTAGGGTGCGCACATGACCGACTCCTCCCCGGCCACCGCATCCCTGCGCGTCGATCTGCTGACCCGCGAGTACCCGCCGGAGGTCTACGGCGGCGCCGGCGTGCACGTCGAGTACCTGGCCCGGGAGCTGCGCCGCCTGACCGACGTGCGGGTGCACTGCTTCGGCCTGCCGCGCACCGAGCCGGGCGTCACCGCGTACGCCGAACCGCCCGGCCTGACCGGCGCGAACGCCGCGCTGCGCACGATGGGCGTGGACCTGGAGATGGCCGCCGGCACCGCCGGCACCGACGTGGTGCACAGCCACACCTGGTACGCCAACCTGGCCGGGCACACCGCGAAGCTGCTGCACGGGGTGCCGCACGTGCTGACCGCGCACAGCCTGGAGCCGCTGCGGCCGTGGAAGGCCGAGCAGCTCGGCGGCGGCTACGTGCTCTCCTCGTGGTGCGAGCGCACGGCGGTGGAGTCCGCCGACGCGGTGATCGCCGTCAGCGACGGGATGCGCCGGGACGTGCTGGCCGCGTACCCGCAGGTCGACCCGGACCGGGTGCGGGTGGTCTACAACGGCATCGACACCGCCCAGTACGCGCCGGACCACGGCACCGACGTGCTGGACCGGTTGGGCATCGACCCGGCCCGCCCCAGCGTGGTGTACGTGGGAAGGATCACCCGGCAGAAGGGCCTGCCCTACCTGCTGCGCGCGGCCCGGGAGCTACCGGCGGACACCCAGCTCGTGCTGCTCGCCGGCGCGCCGGACACCGCCGAGATCGCCGCCGAGGTGGAGGAGTTGGCCGCCGAGCTGCGCGCCAACCGTTCCGGGGTGGTCTGGGTGGCCGAGATGCTGCCCAAGCCCGAGGTGATCCAGGTGCTCACCCACGCCACCGTCTTCGTCTGCCCGTCGGTGTACGAGCCGATGGGCATCGTCAACCTGGAGGCGATGGCCTGCGAGACGGCGGTGGTGGCGACCGCCACCGGCGGCATCCCGGAGGTGGTGGCCGACGGCGAGACGGGCCTGCTGGTCCCGATCGAGCAGGCCACCGACGGGTCGGGGACCCCGTTGGAGCCGGAGAGGTTCGTCGCCGACCTGGCGGCGGCGATCAACACGCTGCTCGCCGACCCGGCGCGCACCACGCGGTTCGGCCAGGCCGGCCGGAAACGCGCCGTGGAGCACTTCTCCTGGGACGCCGTCGCCCGGCAGACGCTCGACGTGTACCGCTCGGTCGGCGCGGCCTGAGGAGGACGGGCGTCATGCGGTACGACGAACTCGAAGCGGCGATCCTCCAGTTGGTCGTCGCGGCGGGTGAGGACGAGCTGCGCGTCTTCGGCCTCGAGACGGTCACCCGGCTGGTCCGGGGGGAACTGCTCGACACCGTCGCGGACGACGAGCTGGACGAGGACGGGTGGGCGGCGCTGACCATCGCCCGCGAGAACGTCCGGACGGCCGGCGCGACGGAGCTACGCGCCCAGCTGGTGCGGATCGACGCGGGCATCCGTGCGGACGACGACCTGGATCAGGGGCTCCTGATCGTCATCAACGCGCTCGAACACTGGACCACCTACCTGGAGGAGGACCGGCGCGGGGAGATCTACGAGCTCGCCATCCGCTCCGTCGAAGAGGTCGACTTCCAGGTCACGGCCGACCTCGACGACGTCCTCGGCACCCCGGAGATGGCCGCCGAGTACGCCCGGATCAGGCGTCTGCTCACCGCCGGAGGACGCCAACCTCAGATCGCCGTTCCAGGCGGAGATGTGAGCAACGACGTCGCCTGAGCGGGACGACCACCACGCCCGTTTCGGGGCGCGCCGGCCGCGGTGCGGATGAGGTCGATGGTGACCCCGGCAGCACCACTCGGGTCATCCATCCACCTTCGGTTTCACGTCGAGGCTCACCGCTGACTCGCCCCAACCCTGGGCCTCGATGTTGAGGTGTGCCACCTTCTGCTATCGACGGTGCGGCAGGCGCCGAGTGGAGCAGCACCTCCGCCCCGGCCAGCGCCGCCACCCGGTCCAAACTGGTCGCGTCGACGAGCCCTTTGGCAACGGAGCCAGCGAAAGAGTCGTACACCTGTTCTATTCTCTGGTGGTGATCGATGCGTTGGAGCACGCGGAGGCCGCAGTGGCGGCCTGCTTCGACACGGCCGCCTGGGCCGCGAGCGAGCACGATCTCGTGGCGGCGCTGGATGCCACGCACCGCCTCGAACAACGCCTGGCAGCGGTCAAGCTGAGCCTCGTACGCGAGCTGGACGGTCGAGGCACCGCGACCGCGCAGGGCGCGTCCTCGACGGCGGTGTGGCTGCGTGACCGGTTGCGACTCGGGGTCGGCGCCGCCCGCCGTCTGGTCGAGCTGGCCGCGACGCTCGACGCCGCCCCGGCCGGGTTGCGGGACGCGTTGACCGGTGGTTCGGTCGACCTGGAGCAGGTCCGGGTCATCGCGGAGACGGTCGAGGCCGTCCACGCCACCGCCGGCGCGGAGGCCGCCGACAAGGCCGTCGGTGTCCTCGTCGACTGGGCGGCGCAGTTCGACGCCGTCCTGCTGCGAAGGCTCGGCACCCGGATCCTCGACCACGTCGCCCCGGAGGCCGCCGACGCCGCCGCGGAGGCGGCGCTGCGGGCACAGGAGTCGCGGGCTGCCCGCGACCGGCACGTCACCGTCAGCGAGCAGCCCGACGGTCGGCTGCGCCTCTCCGGCATCCTCGATGCCGAGGCCGCGGCCCTGCTCCGCACCGCCATCGACCCGCTGGCCACGCCTACCGGCCCCGACGACAGCCGCACCCCGGGCCAGCGCCGCCACGACGCCGTCGCCGACGTGTGCCGGCTCGCCCTTCGCACCGGTGAGCTACCCGAAAACGGCGGCGACCTCGCCCAGATCGTCGTCACCACCGCCTACGACGGGTTGACGCGGCAGTTGGGCTCCGGTGCCCTCGACATCGGTCTGCAGCTCACCCCCGAGGCCGTGCGTCGGCTCGCCTGCGACGCCGCCGTCCTGCCGGCCGTTCTCGACAGCTCCGGCCAACCACTCGACGTCGGCCGGCAACGCCGCCTCATCACCGGACCGCTCCGACGCGCCCTCGTGCTGCGCGACCGTGGCTGCGCGTTCCCCGGCTGCGACCGCCCACCGCGTTGGTGCGACGCCCACCACATCCGGCATTGGTCCGACGGCGGTGACACCAGCCTGTCCAACGCGGTGCTGCTCTGCGGCCACCACCACCGCCACATCCACCACGGCGAGTGGGTCGTGCAGCTCGGCGTGGACGGCCACCCCGAGTTTCGCCCACCCGCCTGGCTCGACCCCGACCAACTCCCCCGCCGCAACCACTACCACCGACGCAGATAGCCAACCATGACAACGATCCGCAACGGTGACCCGGCGTGGCCGAAGCCAGGTGGCGCGCTCAGGCACGGCCAGCAGCATCAGGCGGCAGACGTCAGGTGACGTGGAGGGTGGCGGCGGGCTCGCCAGGCCGGGCGGGGCGGCGGCCGACCGCATCACCCAGCCCACCCGATCGCTTCGAGCGGTGCCGCCACCTGGCGCGGTAGCCACCGCCACACGCCCCAGCGACGAGCCGTTCATGCCTGACGGTCGCCTGGCTCAGTGCCACCGTGGCGACGACAGCCACCTGCGGGGTCATTCGTGGTGAGCGCGACGGCCATGGCACGGTCGGCGGCCAACCAGACCAGCTCGCCCCGCCAAGATCCGCGCAACGTCGGGGAACTGCTGCGTCGCGGCTTGTCGAGGCAGCAATTTCCCTGAAAGTGCGCGACCCTTGACACGAGTACGTGGATCTTGGATCGCGGCGCCGGGGCGGAGAGGGACAGACGTGCTTGGCCGCGCGCGAACGGATCTCGCGCAGTAGGTTGGCGGGGTGACTGGACGGTTCCCGATCGAAGACGTCTCCCCCGTCGTCTCGTGCGGGCGGTACCCGGCCAAGGCGGTGGTCGACGAGCCGGTCCCGGTGTCGGCCCGCGCCTACCGGGAGGGGCACGACGCGCTGGGCTGCAACGTGGTGTGGGCCGGCCCGGACGGCGAGCGGCGGTCGTTCACCCGGATGCGCCCCGGCGAGCCCGGCCAGGACCGCTGGCACGCCACCATCCGGCCGGACGCCGTCGGCGCGTGGACCTTCTCCGTCGAGGCGTTCCAGGACCCGTATCTGACCTGGCAGAACGCGGTGACCAAGAAGATCGCCGCCGGGCAGGGGGCGGCTGATCTGGCCAACGACCTGGCCGAGGGCGCCCGGGTGCTCGCCGCCGCTCGGGAGTTGGTGCCGACCGCCGACCGCCCCCGGGTCGCCGACGCCCTCACCGCGCTGGTCGACACCGACCTGCCGCTGCCGCAGCGGGTCGACCCGGCGCTGGCGCTGGCCGACCTGCTCTGGGAGCACCCGGTGCGGGAGCTGGTCACGGCCGGTGACACGTACTCCCTCTGGGTGGACCGCAAGCGGGCGCTCTACTCGGCCTGGTACGAGTTCTTCCCCCGCTCCGAGGGGGCGGTGCCGGCCAGCGCGGCCGCGCCCGCCCGCTCCGGCACCTTCGCCACCGCCACCGAGCGGCTGCCCGGCGTCGCCGCGATGGGCTTCGACGTGCTCTACCTGCCGCCGATCCACCCCATCGGCCGGGTCAACCGCAAGGGCCGCAACAACGCGCTCACCGCCGGGCCGGACGACGTCGGCTCGCCGTGGGCGATCGGTGCCGCCGAGGGCGGCCACGACGCCATCCACCCCGACCTGGGTACGCCGGCGGACTTCCGGGCCTTCGTCGGCGCCGCGGAGGCGCAGGGCCTGGAGGTGGCGATGGACCTGGCGTTGCAGTGCGCGCCGGACCACCCGTGGGTCACCGAGCACCCGGAGTGGTTCACCACCCGGGCCGACGGCAGCATCGCGTACGCGGAGAACCCGCCGAAGAAGTACCAGGACATCTACCCGGTCAACTTCGACAACGATCCGGAGGGCATCCGGCCCGAGGTGCTGCGGGTGGTGCTGCACTGGGTCGGCGAGGGCATCCGGATCTTCCGGGTCGACAACCCGCACACCAAGCCGTTCGACTTCTGGCACTGGCTGATCGCCGAGGTGAAGAAGGTCGACCCGGACGTGCTGTTCCTCGCCGAGGCGTTCACCCGGCCGGCGATCATGCACGGCCTCGGCAAGATCGGCTTCACCCAGTCGTACACCTATTTCACCTGGCGCACGTCGGCGGCCGAGATGCGGGAGTACTGCGAGGAGCTGGTCGCGTCGGCCGACTACATGCGGCCGAACTTCTGGCCGAACACCCCGGACATCCTGCACGAGTCGTTGCAGCACGGCGGCCCTCCGATGTTCAAGATCAGGGCGGTGCTGGCGGCGCTGCTCTCCCCCTCCTGGGGCCTGTACGCCGGCTTCGAGCTGTTCGAGCACGTGGCCCGCCCCGGCGCCGAGGAGTACCTGGACAACGAGAAGTACGAGCTGCGCCCCCGGGACTGGGCCGGCGCGGAGGCGCAGGGCCGCTCGCTGGCGCCGTTCCTCGCCACCCTCAACCGGGTACGCCGCGAGAACCCGGCCCTGCACCAGCTCCGCAATCTGCGCTTCCACGAGATCGACAACCCGGCGCTGCTCTGCTGGTCCAAACACGACCCGGAGACTGGCAACACCGTCATCGTGATCTGCTCGTTCGACCCGCGGGCCGTCCAGTGGGGCAACACCACCTTGGACATGCCGGCGCTCGGCTTCGATTGGCACGAGCGGTTCACCGTGCACGACGAGCTGACCGGCACCAGCTACGACTGGGGTCAGCGCAACGCCGTCCGGCTCGACCCGTACCTGCAACCGGCACACGTGCTGACCGTGCGCCGTCCGACCCCGCCGGCCGCACCGGCGCCCGCCGCGACCGTCCCGGCCACGCTGACCGTCGCGGACGTCCCCGCCGATCTGTCCGGCGGCACCGCGCCGACCACTCCCGCCCCGAAGGATCCTCGATGGACCAGCTGATCACCGGCGTGACGCACGACCCGCACGCGCTGCTCGGCGCGCACCCCGCCGACGGGTCGACGACGATCCGCACGATGCGCCGGGGCGCCGGCGACGTGGTGCTGCTCGTCGGCGACGAGCGGCACCCGATGAAGCGGGTGCACGACGTCGGCGTCTTCGAGAGCACCGTCGACGGCGACGTGCTCGACTACCGGGTGGAGGTCGACGGCGCCGTCCACGACGACCCGTACCGCTACCCGCCGACCCTCGGCGAGCTGGACCTGCACCTCATCGGCGAGGGCCGGCACGAGCGCCTCTGGGAGGCGCTCGGCGCCCGGGTCTTCGACGAGGGCGTCGCGTTCGCCGTCTGGGCGCCCAACGCCCGCGGCGTACGGGTGGTCGGTGACTTCACCGGCTGGGCGGCGGACGACGGCTGGCCGATGCGCTCGCTCGGCTCCAGCGGCGTGTGGGAGCTGTTCGTTCCCAACGCCCGGGTCGGCGCCCGCTACAAGTACCGCGTGCTCGGCGCCGACGGGCAGTGGCGGGACAAGGCCGACCCCCTCGCGGCGTACGCCGAGGTGCCGCCGGCCACCGCCTCCGTGGTGCACCACTCCACGTACCGGTGGTCCGACGCCGACTGGCTCGCCCGGCGGGCCGAGCGGCAGCCGCACCGGGAGCCGATGAGCGTCTACGAGGTGCACCTCGGCTCGTGGCGACCCGGGCTGGGTTACCGGGAGCTGGCCGAGCAGCTGACCGCGTACGTCACCGAGCTGGGCTTCACCCACGTGGAGTTCCTGCCGGTCATGGAGCACCCGTTCGGCGGTTCCTGGGGCTACCAGGTGACCGGCTACTACGCGCCGACCTCCCGCTTCGGCGACCCGGACGAGTTCCGGCACCTCGTCGACCAGCTGCACGCCGCCGGCATCGGCGTGATCCTGGACTGGGTGCCGGCGCACTTCCCCAAGGACGAGTGGGCCCTCGCGCGCTTCGACGGCACCCCGCTGTACGAGCACCCCGACCCGCGGCGCGGTGAGCACCCCGACTGGGGCACCTACGTCTTCGACTTCGGCCGCCACGAGGTCCGCAACTTCCTGGTCGCCAACGCGCTCTACTGGTGCGACCAGTTCCACGTCGACGGGCTGCGGGTGGACGCCGTCGCCTCGATGCTCTACCTGGACTACTCCCGCAAGGACGGCGAGTGGGCCCCCAACCAGTACGGCGGCCGGGAGAACCTGGAGGCCATCGCGTTGATGCAGGAGGTGAACGCGACCGTCTACAAACACCACGCCGGCGTGGTGATGATCGCCGAGGAGTCCACCGCCTGGCCCGGGGTGACCCGGCCCACCGCCGACGGCGGGCTGGGCTTCGGGTTCAAGTGGAACATGGGCTGGATGCACGACACCCTGCTCTACACCTCGAAGGACCCGATCTACCGCCAGCACCACCACCACCAGCTCACCTTCTCCCTGGCGTACGCCTGGAGCGAGAACTACGTGCTGCCGATCAGCCACGACGAGGTCGTGCACGGCAAGGGCTCACTCGCCGGCAAGATGCCCGGCGACACCTGGCAACGGCTCGCCAACGTGCGGGCGCTGCTGGCGTACATGTGGGCGCACCCCGGCAAGCAACTGCTCTTCATGGGCTCCGAGCTGGCCGACGACCGGGAGTGGAGCGAGGAGCGGGGCCTCGACTGGTACCTGCTGCACGACCCGGCCCGAGCCGGGGTGCAACGCCTCGTCGGCGACCTGAACCGGGTCTACCGGGACACGCCGGCCCTCTGGACGCAGGACACCGAGCCGGCCGGTTTCCGCTGGATCGCCGGCGACGACGTCGCCAACAACGCGGTGTCGTTCGTCCGG
Organism: Micromonospora acroterricola; assembly: GCF_003172955.1. Lineage (GTDB taxonomy): Bacteria > Actinomycetota > Actinomycetes > Mycobacteriales > Micromonosporaceae > Micromonospora > Micromonospora acroterricola. The sequence continues at coordinate 37,722 of NZ_QGKR01000216.1, forward strand.
ATCGCCCCGGACGGGTCGACGCTGGTGTGCGTGGCGAACTTCTCCGCCCTGCCGCTGCACGACTACCGGATCGGGCTGCCGGCCGGCGGCGCCTGGGCCGAGGTGCTGAACACCGACGCCCACCACTACGGGGGCTCCGGGGTGGGCAACATGGGCGCGGTGCACGCCGAGGACGTGCCGTGGCACGGCATGGTCGCGTCCGCCGCCCTCCAGGTGCCCCCGCTGGGTGTCATCTGGCTCCGCCAGGGCTGACCGCCCGAGAGCTGCGCGGGGACGCTCCTATGCCGCGTCAAGTGGTTGGGGTGGGGTTTCCAGGCGTCGGTAGATTTCGCGGGCGACGTAGCGTTTGAGGCAGCGTTTGATCTCGCGGTCGGTTTTGCCTTGGGCGCGACGGCGGTC
>NZ_QGKR01000098.1 GCF_003172955.1 Micromonospora acroterricola
ACGAGCCTTATCGTCGGCAGCGTCAGATGTGTATAAGGGACAGGCCAGGGCGGGCACTTCCGGGCCCATGCGCACCGAGGACACGAGCGAGCCCGCCGCCGCCACGATCACCCCGTACCAGGACGGACCGCTGCTGGTTCGCGGCGACTTCGCCCTGGTCACCCCGGACGGCGAGCGGATCGACGCGCGACGGGGCACGGTGGCGCTGTGCCGGTGCGGCAAGTCGGCGCTCAAGCCGTTCTGCGACGGCACCCACAAGATGGTCAACTTCCGGGCGGGCACCACCCGGGAGGGCTGACCCGCGGGTCAGACGACGCCGGCCAGCGGTCCGGCGGTGGCGGACGTCGACGGGGTCGCGGGCAGCGAGACGGTCAACGCGGTGGGCGCCCGCAGCGAACTGCGGCCGGCGGCCCAGCTGTCCAGCAGATGCGCGGCGAACAGGCGGTCGACCGCGAGCGCGGCCGCCGCGCCGAAGAGCACGTCACCGGCCAGTGCCGGCTCGGCGCGGACCAGGCCGCCACAGAGGTCGTGCATGGCGATCTGTTCGTGCACCGCGTCGGCCTCGACGTGCTCGTCGTAGAAGCGGGTGGCCACCTCGTCGAGGCCGAGCCGGCGCAGCCCGTTGCCGTACCGGCGGTTCGGCGCCGACGAGGTCATCTCGAACGCCGCCAGGTGACCGAGCAGCGCGCCGCGCAGGCGGCGGTGCAGCCCGAGCAGCGACATCAGGTTGTTCGTCGCCAGCGTCACGGCGGGCACCACGTTCACGTGGGCGCCGTAGCCGGTGTCCAGGCCGAGCCGGCCGAGGGTGCGCCGGAACAGCTCCGCGTGCATCCGGTCCAGCCGGCCGTTGCCGTACTCGTCGGCCTGGATCTCCACCAGGGCGGCCTTGGCCGGGCCGCCGAGGCGGGGCAGCGCCCAGCTGTGCGGATCCGCCTCGCGCAGGTGGTAGACCGAGCGGTGGGCGACGAACTCGCGGAACTGGCCGAGGGTGGCGCGCCGCTGGAGCGTCGCGGACAGCGGCGGCCCGTCGTCGGCGGCGACCAGATCGGCCAGCCCGGCGGCCACCCCGGCCGGCGGCACCGGCGGCCGACCGGTCAGCCGGCGTAGCGCCGCCTCGAAGGGCCGCTCGGCGCGGGCCCGCAGGGCCAGCAGCGTCGGCTGCCACTCCCAGCCCTCGGCCACGCCGCGCCAGCCCCGGTAGTGCAGCTCGTAGCAGAGGAACAGGGTGAGCTGGAGGTCCTCGTCGGTGAGCGGGTCCGCCGGGTCGAGGTCGGCGCCGAGCGTGGCCGGCAGGTCGTGCGGCGGCCGGCGCAGGGCGTCGGCGACCGCTGCGGAGAGCGGACCGCGCGGCTGCGGTAGGGGCGCGGGACCGTACCGACGGTCGACGGGCTCCAGCATCTGACCTCCAGCTTTATCGGGCCGCTACTGATGCCCAGGTGGAGTGCGCCTAAACGAGGCCCTCCGCGTTCACGGTGAGTTCGACCTGCTCGCGCACCCGCCGGGCGGCGTCGCCGTTGGCGTACAGGCCGCGCAGGTCGGCGAAGGCCGGCTCCGGCGGCGCCAGTGGCACCGTGGCGTCCACCACCGCCTCCAGCACGCACGGGCGGTCCGCGGCGAGCGCCTCGTCCCAGGCCGCGCCGACCAGCTCCGGGCGGTCGACCCGGACACCGTGCAGCCCGAGCAGCCGGGCCCAGCCGGCGTACGGCACGTCGGGGCGCCGGCGTGACGGGTCGGACGGCACCTGCCGCCCGCCGCCCATCCCGGACTGGTCGCGGTTGTTGAGCACCAGCACCACCAGCCGCGGGTCCCGCCACTCCTGCCAGAGGTGCGCGACGGTGATCAGCTCGGCGAGCCCGTTGAGCTGCATGGCACCGTCACCGACCAGCGCGATCACCGGCCGGTCGGGCGCGTCCAGCTTGGCGGCCACCGCGTACGGCAGGGCGCAGCCCATCGAGCCGAGGGTGCCGCACAGCTGCGCGTTCACGCCGGGCGGCAGGACGAGGTGTCGGGCGTACCAGTAGAGGACCGAGCCGACGTCGACCGCGACCGCGCCATTGGACGGTACGCGGGTGGACAGCTCGTGGAGCACGAGCTGCGGGTTGACCGGTTCGGCCGGCACGGCGGCGCGGTCGGCGGCGGTCGTCCGCCACCGGTCCACCGAGCGTTCCACCGTGGCGCGCCACTGCTGGTTGGGCCGATGGGGCACCCGGGCCAGCAGCGCCCGCAGCGTCTCGGCGGCGTCGCCGACCAGCGGCACGTCGGCCGGGTACCGGGTGCCGATCCGCCGGCCGTCGATGTCGATCTGCACCGTGCGGGCCTGCCCGGGCATCGGGAAGTAGTCGATCCACGGGTCGTTGGTGCCGATCAGCAGCAGCGTGTCGCAGCCGCCCATCAGCTCGGCGGCGGCCGTGGTGCCGACCTCGCCGAGCACACCGGTGTGGAAGGGCAGCCGCTCGTCGAGCACCGGCTTGCCCAGCAGCGAGGTGGCGATGCCGGCGCCGAGCCGGTCGGCCAACTCGACGATCTCCGCGGCCGCGCCCCGGCCACCCTGGCCCACGAGGATCGCCGTGCGCTGGCCGCCGCCGAGGAGCTGCGCGGCGGCGTCGAGGTCCATCTCGTGCGGCAGTACGCGGGCCAGCGGTACGCCCGGGGTCGCCGAGATCACGCCGACGGACTGCGGCTGCAGGTCGGGCACCACGGCCTCCTGCAACTGCCGGGGCAGCACCACACAGGTCGGGCTGCGGGTCGCCGCCGCCGTGCGGAACGCCTGGTCCAGCAGCGCCGGCACGTCCTCGGGTCGGCGCCCGTACTGCACGAACTGGTTGCACACGTCGCCGAAGAGCCGGCTCAGCCCGATCTCCTGGTGTGCGCCGCCGAGCGGCCCGGAGATGTCCTCGCCGATGATCGTGACGACCGGGGTGCTGTCCAGCTTGGCGTCGTAGAGACCGTTGAGCAGTTGCACCGCGCTGGGGCCCTGGGTGGCCAGGCAGACCCCGATGCCACCGGTGAACTTGGCGTGGCCGGTGGCCATGAACGACGCCGTCTCCTCGTGGCGGGCCGGGACGAACGCCGGGTCGCCGCCCGTGCCGTCCAGCGCCTCGACCAGCGGGGCGATCGCCGCGCCCGGGTAGCCGAAGGCGCGCGGCACCCGCCACGCCAGCAGCCGCTCCACCACGAGGTCGGCGACGCGGCGCTCAGCCATTGCCGCGCCCGGGCGTGCTGGCATCGACGTAACGCAGCACCGCGCCGACGCCCTCGGTGAGCTCCGGCGCCTCGTCCGGGCCCAGCACGGTCAGCGCCGCGTCGGTGCCGACCAGCGCCCGGACGAGCGCCGCGTCGGCGCGGACCCGCTGCGGGTCGTCGACCGACATCGCGGCCAACTGCCCCGGGTCGACGGCGATCTCGGTCGGCTCCGGGCCGATCCACAGCTCGCCGTTCGCCGACGGGTCATCCACGATCAGCATGGTGTCCACCTGGTTGCGTTGCAGTGCACCCACGACCGCATCGAGCCCGGCGCCCACGTCCTCCTGTACGCCGAACCTGTCCAGCGTGGCGCTGATCCGCTGGTCGGCGACCTCCGCGATGGTCTGCACGGTGAGGTCGTCCAGGAGCGTCTGGTCGGCGCCGGCGGCCCGCGATCCGGCGTCGGTGCGCACCATCATGTCCTGCCAGCGCTCGGGCATCTGGGCGGCGATCATCCCGGTGGCGCGGACGTCGCCAGCGATCACGACCACCTCCGCGCCGACCTTCTCGGCCAGCTGCACGGTCGCGGCGGTGACGTCGCCGGCGTTGTGGTGCCAGGCCTCCATGGCGGCCTTCTGGTAGATGTCCTGGGACCAGCCGCCGGGCTGCGGCTTGCGCAGCGGGAAGGTCTCCCGGCCGACGACGTGCGCCCGCCGGGGCACTCCTCCGGCACTGATCGCGATCGCGTCCGCGCCGGTGCGGTTGGCCAGCACCCGCACCCAGGCCACCTGCTCGCCGCGCTGCGCGAGCAGCGGCATCACGTGCGGCAGCGGCGCGTAACTGGCCAGGTCACTGAGCGGCGGCGCGGACAGGTACTCGGAGAGCACCACCCGGCCGCGCGTGGCGAAGAGCGCCAGGCCGTAGTTGCCGACCATCGGGTCGTGCCCACGGACCACCCGTTCCAGCGCGGCGACGGTCGCCTCGTCCGCGCCCTGGTCGGTCAGTTGCCGTGCCAGGGCGCGCCAGCGCAGGGCCAGCGCCGGGTGGGCGTCCTCCGTGTCGGCGGAGGCGTCCACGTACACCGAGCACCACGGCCCGGGTCGGTCGTAGAGCGGGCGCAGGAAGGACAGCTGCATGCTCGACCCCTTTCCAGCTCGGCCCCCCGCTTACCCGGGTCGCCCGGGATGTCACCTCGCGGCCGTGAGCCCGTGACCAGGTTTCATTCACGTCGTTCAACCGGGGACATCGATACGATCAGTGAACGGAAGCGGACTCTCGGTGGTGGAAATGGACAGCGGACTTGATACCCGACGCATCGTGCACCCGACGGAGCGGGTCGTCACCGGGCGGTTGATCCGCCTGCTCGACGGCTACACCCGCGAGGTGCGCATCGGCCAACCGGTGCTGGTGGCGGTGCTCGCCGCGGCCGCGTTCGCCCGGCTGCCCGCCCTGCTGCTGCGCTCGCTCTTCTCCGCGGGCGGCGGCGGCACCAGGCGGCGCTGGAAGGAGCTGAAGCAGGGCCCCGAGTACCTGGTCACCCCGGTGCGGCTGCGGAACACCGCCGGCCAGCTCTGCGAGGTGGAGCTGCACGGCCACCTGCCGCAGAGCGCCCTGCACCCCGCGGACCACGTGCAGCTCACGCTGCGCCCGCAACGCGACCCGGACCTGCCGCCCCGCATCGAGCGGATCGTCAACCTCACCACCGGGCAGCTGCTCACCCCGCGTACCGCGACGCTCTGGTCGCACCTCGGCCCGCCGCTGCTGTTGCAGGCGCTGCTGGGCGCGCTGCTGCTCACCGGCGTCGCGGCCTGCTCCGCGCTGACCTGAGCCGGTCGACCGGGTTTCCCCGGTCTGCCGGCTGGGCACCGGCAGCGGTATGTTCCCCGGATTCACGCTCGACGAGATCGACGTCGACCCGGTGCGCCTGCGGGTGCGCCACGGCGGGTCCGGCTCGCCGGTGGTCCTGCTGCACGGCCACCCCCGTACCCACGCCACGTGGCACCGGGTGGCGCCGCTGCTCGCCGAGCGGCACACGGTGATCTGCCCCGACCTGCGCGGCTACGGCGGCTCGACGAAGCCGCCGGAGACCGCCGACCACTCGGGGTACGCCAAGCGGGCGATGGCCCGCGACGTGGTCGCGCTGCTCGACGCGCTCGGCCACGAGCGGGCCGCGGTGGTGGGCCACGACCGCGGGGCGTACGCGGCGATGCGCACCGCCCTGGACCACCCGGACCGGGTCAGCCGGCTGGGCGTCCTCGACGGGATCCCCATCGGCGCGGCGCTGGCCACCTGCGACGCCCGGTTCGCCGCCCGCTGGTGGCACTGGTTCTTCCTCGGCCAGACCGACAAGCCGGCGGAGCGGGTGATCAACGCGGACCCGGACGCCTGGTACGGCGGCTTCCCCGAGGAGATGGGCGAGGAGGCGTACGCGGACTACTCCCGGGCGATCCACGACCCGGCGACGGTGCACGCGATGTGCGAGGACTACCGGGCCGGTCTGGGGCCGGACCGGGCCGCCGACGACGCGGACCGCGCCGCTGGACGGAAGATCGGCTGCCCGGTGCTGTTCGTCTGGTCCGAGCGCGACGACATGGTGGAGCTGCACGGCGACCCGGCGGCGATCTGGCGGGAGTGGGCCGACGACGTGCGGGCCGCGTCGATCGACTCGGGCCATCACATGGCCGAGGAGGCGCCGGAGGCGCTGGCCGCCGTGCTCGCCGACTTCCTGGCCGACTGAGCGCTCAACGGCGACCGGCGACGCGGTGCCGTGGTGGCTCAGCCGACCGGGGCGGGCTCGCGGGCCGGTCGGCGCGCGCTGTCGAGCATCCCCCGGCGGTGGGCCCAGCGCTCGTAGGCGAGCGTGGCGAACGGCGGCACGGCGCAGGCCAGCGCCACGAGCGTGGCCAGCAGGCTCCACCGGTGCAGCCGGGCCACCGCCAGCGCCAGCAGGACGTACGCGACGAACAGGCCGCCGTGGATCGGGCCGAAGATCTTGACGCCCAGCTCGTTGTCCGGCGGGCCGTACTTGACCGCCATGCCGACCAGCAGGGCCAGCCAGGAGCACGCCTCGGCGATCGCCGCCGCGACGAAGAGCCGGGTCACCTTCTCACGCATCCCCACGCCACCACCTCTCGGGCGGCAATGCTAGCGGTGCGGGCCGGTCGGGTCGGCGCGGACCACGCGGACGCGACAGGGATCACCGGGCGCGCGGCTGGGTAGGAAGGAACCATCGGGTCTTCCCCACCCGCCGGCCACGTGCGAGGTTAGGGGGAACCAGCGGTGACAGGGCGGTGACCATGGGCGAGGATGTCGGCGTACGGACCTTCAGCCGGGAGGACCGGGCCCGCTACCGGGACAAGGTCCGCCGCTGCCTGGACGTCTTCGCCGAGATGCTGCGCGAGTCGCGGTTCGACATCGACCGGCCGATGACCGGGCTGGAGATCGAGCTCAATCTGGTCGACCAGCAGTCGATGCCGGCGATGCGCAACGCCGACGTCCTGGCGGCCATCGCCGACCCGAGCTTCCAGACCGAGCTGGGTCAGTTCAACATCGAGATCAACGTGCCGCCCCGCCGGTTGACCGGCACCGGCACCGCCGAGTTCGAGGAGCACGTACGGGCGAGCCTCAACGCCGCCGAGGAGAAGGCTCGCGCGATCGGCGCGCACATGGTCATGATCGGCATCCTGCCGACGCTGCGCCCGGAGCACCTGACCGCCGAGACGCTGTCGCACAACCCCCGGTACGCGCTGCTCAACGAGCAGATCTTCGCCGCCCGGGGCGAGGACCTGCCGATCGCCATCAGCGGGGTGGAACGGCTGGCGGTCACCGCCGACACGATCACCCCCGAGGCGGCCTGCACCAGCACGCAGTTCCACCTCCAGGTCAGCCCGGCCCAGTTCGCCGACTACTGGAACGCCGCCCAGGCGGTCGCCGGCATCCAGGTCGCGCTCGGCGCGAACGCGCCGCTGTTCTTCGGCCGGGAGCTGTGGCGGGAGACCCGCATCCCCCTGTTCCAGCAGGCCACCGACACCCGGTCGGAGGAGATCAAGGCGCAGGGCGTACGGCCCCGGGTCTGGTTCGGCGAACGCTGGATCACCACCGTGTTCGACCTGTTCGAGGAGAACGTCCGCTACTTCCCGGCGCTGCTGCCGGTGTGCGACCCGGAGGACCCGGCGCAGGCCCTCGCGGCCGGTGAGGTGCCCAACCTCGCCGAGCTGCGGCTGCACAACGGCACCATCTACCGGTGGAACCGGCCGGTGTACGACGTGTCGCGCGGCCGCCCGCACCTGCGCGTGGAGAACCGGGTGCTGCCCGCCGGGCCCACCGTGCTGGACACCATCGCCAACGGCGCCTTCTACTTCGGGCTGGTCCGGGCCCTGGCCGAGTCGGACCGGCCACTGTGGTCCCAGATGTCGTTCAGCGCCGCCGAGGAGAATTTCACCAGCTGCGCCCGCTACGGCATCGACGCGCAGGTCTTCTGGCCGGGCCTCGGCTACCTGCCGGTGACCGAGCTGGTGCTGCGCCGGCTCCTGCCGATGGCGCACCACGGCCTGGACCGCTGGGGACTGGACCCGGGCGAGCGGGACCGGCTGCTCGGCATCATCGAGCAGCGCTGCCTGACCGGCCGCAACGGCGCGACATGGCAGGTGGAGACGCTGCACCGGCTGGAGTCCGCCGACCACCTGGACCGGCCGGCGGCGCTGCGCGAGGTGGTCCGGCACTACGTGACGCTGATGCACAGCAACCGGCCGGTGCACGAGTGGCCCATCCCCTGAGCCGGCTCGGCCGGTGAGTCCCCGTCACTCCCCCGCGCGGTCCCACGGCGACGGGTCGTCGCGGAGTCTGCTGTAGAGGTAACCGTCGCGCCACTGCCCGGCCCGGAACTCGCAGGCCCGCACCACGCCTTCGAGCTGGAAACCGGCCTTCTCCAGGGACCGCTGCTCGGCGACGTTCTCGGGGTGGGTGCCGGCCTGGATGCGCTGCGCCGGGGTGTGCTGGAACAGGTAGTCGCAGAGCAGCGCCTGGGCGCGCCAGCCGACGCCCCGGCCCCGCCACGGGGGTAGCAGGACGATCCCGATCTCCCAGTACGACGCCAACCCGGCGTATCGACCGGACCGGTAGCTGACGAGGCCGGCGGCGGCCGGCTCCGGCTCGACCTCGACGATCAGTCGCCCGTCGTCGACGCCCAGCCAGCCGTCGACGGCGAAGCGCCGGGCGGGTGCCTCCGCGTCGCGGAAGCCAGTCCAGTCGAGCCCGATCAGCCCCGGCTCGGTGCAGAACCGCCGCAGCATCGCCAGGTCGGCCTCCGCGACCGGGCGCAGTCGCACCGTGCGGTCGTCCGTCCGGGTTGCCTGCGGGTCACCACTCTCCATTGCCGACACGCTAGCCGCCCGACCGACGAGACGGCGGCCGGTTGTCGCCGTGCGGGCGCGGCGCACTGCGTCAGCAGGGGGATGGTGTTCTGGTCAGCCCCTTTGGAGCTGAACCGTTTACGACATCACCGACCAGACCGCGAGAACCGGCTCCTTTTCTTGCGCATGTGCCGGAGGGAGCCCGCCGCCCACGGGTCCCCCGGTCATCGATGCTTGTCGTAGGCTGGTGCCGCGCGGACATCGATGACGATGGAGGGCACGGCGATGGGCACTTCGGAAGCAGACCGCACCCCGTCACCGAGGTCCGCGAGCCGGGCCCTGTCCCGACGGCACATGCTGGGTGTCGGGGCGGCGGCCGCCGGCGGCGCGTTCCTCGCCGGCACGACCGAGGCGGCGCCGGCGCAGGCCGCGCCGGGTGGCCCGAGGCGGGTTTTGCGCGCGCCGGTCCTGGTGCCCGGTGACCGCGTCCGGGTCGTGTCACCCGGAAGCACTCCCGACCCGGCGAACATGACCCGCGGCATCGAGATCCTGCAGAGCTGGGGCCTGCGGGTCGAGCTGGGCGAGCACGTCTTCGCCAGGTACGGCTACCTGGCCGGCACCGACGCGGAGCGGCTGGCCGACCTGAACGCGGCGCTCAACGACCCCGGGATCCGCGGTGTCTTTGCCGCCCGTGGCGGCTACGGCACCCAGCGGATCATCGATGACATCAACGTGTCCGGAATCCGCCGCGATCCCCGGGTCGTCGTCGGGTTCAGCGACATCACCAGCATCCACGGCAAACTGTGGCGCGAGACGGGGTTGGCCACCTTCTACGGCCCGATGGTCAACTGGAGCGACGCGCGCACCGGCCCCGAGTCGGCCGAGGCGCTGAGGCGGGCCGTGATGACCACCGCGCCCGTCACCGTCACCCGCGATCCCGCCGAGACGGCCGCTCCCGTGCTGGTGCCGGGCCGCGCGACCGGCCCCCTGCTCGGCGGCTGCCTCACGCTGATCTCCACCTCGCTGGGCGCCGGTGACGCCCCGAGGTTCGACGGCGCCATCCTCTTCTTCGAGGACGTGGACGAGGACCCGTACAGCATCGACAGCATGCTCACCGAACTGCGCCGGGTGGGCGTGCTGTCCCGGGTCGCCGGGGTGGTGATCGGCCAGATCACCAACAGCGTCGGCGCACCGGACGAGTGGGACGCGGCGGCGGTGCTGAAGGACCGCCTCTACGACCTCGGCGTGCCCGTCCTGGGCGGGCTCCGACTCGGCCACGGCAACGGGCAGCTCACCGTGCCGCTCGGCTCGCGGGCCACGATCGACGCCGAGGCGGGCACCCTGACGGTGGAGGCCGGGGTGCGTCCGCGCTAGTCACCGCACGGGACGAGCCGATCAGTCTGCCGGGTGGTCAGGAGTCGGGCTCGGTGGCGGGTCCCCGGTCCGTCGGACCCGTGGGCCCGAACGTTCCCCGGGCCGCGTCGCCGCCCTGACGTCGCATGGCCAGCTCCTCCGCCGCGGTCATCACGACGACCACCAGGATGAGGCACGCGACCGCGATGAGGGCCGGCATCAGCGTGGCCAGCGGCACCAGGAGCAGACAGGCCGCGCCAGCGCCGACCCGACGCCAGGCGAGCCTGTGGTGGATGCGCCAGTAGGCGTAGGCGAAGGTCAACAGGAACAGTGCGCAGCCACCGGAGAGGAGCATCGCCTCGCGGGGTGGCAGGACGTGGAGTGGTGCGGGCAGCATCTCGGCCAGACCGACGGCGATGGTGATGATCGCGAAGCTGAAGAGCAGGTGGCCGTAGACGAGGACCGTCCGGCGCAGGTCCGGCTGGTCGGGGGCCTCTTCCAGGGCGCTCCGGAAGTCGGACAGACCGTAGCCGAAGTATGCGTACCACAGCACGCTGACCAGGGCGTAGGCGGCGGCGAGGGCCGTGAGTCGAACGAGGGTCAGTGATTCGTCGACGGCCACCGCCCCGACCTGGATGATGGACTCGCCGAACACGAGGATGATCAGCAGCCCGTAGCGGTGAGTGAAGTGCGCTGGCTGCACCCTGCTCTGGGTGACAAGGTGACGCGCCACCCAGGGGCTCAGCAGGTCGACGGTCGCGGCGACGGCCCAGAGGACGATCCGGGCGCTGCCCTGCACGAGGGCGCCAGCCAGCAGCAGCGGTCCGGTGAGCAGGAAGACTCCGTAGGGGCCGACGAAGAGGGGTCGCCAGGAGGGGAGGCCGCGCAGGGCGAGCCCGGCCAGCAGCACTCGGCCGACGAGGTAGATGGCGACGAAGAGCAGGCCGTGGTCGTCGTAGGCCCGGGGGATCGTCAGGGCCATCAGGAGACTGCCGAGCCCGAACGTGAGGACGCCGACGCGGTCCAGCAACGAATTGATGCCGCGCTGGTCGGTGTAGAGCGTCACGCCGCCCCAGGCCCAGTAGACCGGAACGAAGAGGATCAGTGTCCGGCCGACACCGGCCCAGGTGTGGTCCTCGTGCAGCAGTCGTGAGAACTGGGTCAGGGCGAAGACGAGAGCGAGGTCGAAGAAGAGTTCCTCCCAGGTCACCCCCTTGCCGTGCGATCGCATCGGCTGCCGTCACCGGCCGAGCGTGGCGCGGGCGGGTGGCACGGTCCACGGCGCCGACGACCCACCGGCCGCCGGCTCTGCCCGCTTCGCCACCAACCCGCCTCCGACCGGTCCCATCGCCTCGACGAGGCGAGGTTAACCGCGGCGATCGTGACGCCGGGGTCGAATGACGGAGAAGTCCCACCGCTGGCCGGAGGACCGCCAGAGAGCGCCCTTCCCGGCTTCTTCCGTGAGTTGCCGGTCGAGCCGCGCAGCGGCGCGGACCGCTCGGCGCACTTCTCGTTGATGATGGGTGCCATGACGTCAGTGGGCGGCCAGCGGGTGCGGAGTGCGAGCAGCGGGACGCACAGTCGGGTCGAGCAGCGACTGATCGGGGCCGTCGTCCGCGGCGAGGTGCTCGATCTGGCCGGTGACGGGCCGGTCGACGACGCGGCGATGCGGTCCTGGGGCGACGACCGGACGATCTCGGCCTCGGTCATCCGTGAGCTGGTCCGGGGCCGGCTGGTCAGCGAGCCGGACCCCCACGGCCTGCGGCTGCGCGGGGCCCGGATCGTCGGTCAGATCGACCTGGAGAACGTCACCAGCGACCTGGCGTTGGAGCTGCGCGACTGCCTGCTGCCCGGCGGCGTGAACCTTCGCAACGCCCGACTGTCGGTGGTTGCCCTGACCGGGTGCCGCATCGAGCAGGCGACCGGTTCCGCGGACGCGGCGCTCGACGCCACGCGCTGTGCCGCATCGACGCTCTCACTCGACGGGAGCACGGTCACCGCTGACGCCGTCGCGGGCACCATCCGACTCGCCGCCGCCCGCGTCGGCACCGTCGACTGCCACGGAGCGCGGCTGGAGAACAGCACCGGACCGGCCCTGGACGCCGACGGCCTCCAGGTCGACCAGAGCGTGTTCCTGAATGGCGGGTTCACCGCCATCAGCCCCAGCGCGGGTGGCACCGTCCGGCTGCTCGGCGCCCACATCGGCGGTCAGCTCAACTGCGGCGGGGCCCTGCTGGAGAACACCGCCGGACCGGCACTCAACGCCGACAACCTCCGGACCAACCAGGACGTGCTGCTGTCGAAGGGCTTCACCGCCACCAGCGCCAGCGAGCAGGGCACGATCCGGCTCATCGGCGCCCACATCGGCTCGCTGAACGCCAGCGGTGCGCGGCTGACGAACACCGCCGGACCGGCCATCGACGCCGACGGTCTCACGGTCGACCGGGACGTGGCCCTGGACAGTGGTTTCACCGCCACCAGCGCCAGCGGGTGGGGCGGCGTCGGCCTGTCCGGCGCCCACATCGGCGGACTCCTGGCCTGCGGTGGGGCGCGGCTGGAGAACACGACCGGCCCCGCCCTCGACCTGAACGGCCTCCGGGTCGACCAGGACGTGCTCCTGGATGACGGATTCAGCGCCACCAGCGGCGGCGACGAGGTGGTCGTGCTGGTGCTGGCCGGAGCGAGGATCGGTGGGGCCCTCAGCCTGGACACCGATCGGGTGTCGCGCACCGCACCCGGCCCGGGAGCGCTGATCGAGTTGGACGGGCTCACCTACGGCGGGCTGCCGCGGCCCGCGTCACTGCGGGGCTGGCTCACCCTGCTGCGCGAGGACACACCGCGTTACAGCGCCCAGCCCTACCAGCACCTCGCCGCCGCCTACCGCGCGGCCGGCCACGACCGCGACGCCCGCACCATCCTCATCGCCCAACGCCGCGACCAGATCCGGCGCGCCGGGCTGACCGCCTCCGAGCGCGCCTGGGGACGCCTCATCGGCAGCACCCTGGGCTACGGCTACCAGCCCTGGCGGGCCCTGCTCCTGCTCCTCGCCACGCTCGCGATCGCAGTGACCCTCAGCGTCGTCGGCGGCCACCACGGCGGCCTGGCGCAGAAGCCGGTGGCCAGCGGAGCAGCATCCACCTGCACCACCATCGACCAGGTCGGCGTCGGCCTCGACCTCGGCACCCCGCTGCTCAGGACCGGCGCCCGCGACCGCTGCCAACCCACCGACACCCCTGCCGGCCAGACACTCACCCTCGCCGGCTGGCTCCTGCAACTGCTCGCCTGGAGCTTCGCCACCCTCTTCATCGCCGGTTTCACCAGCGCGGTCCGCAGGACCTGACCCCACGTCGACCCGTTCGGGACCAGACCCGGGTCACGGCCCGGGCGGTGCTCAACCGCGCGGGGTGGGAACACCGAACAGATCGATGATGCCGGCGGGGAGCTGGGCGAGCAGGTCGCGACGCTCGTCGTCGTCGAGCGCCTCCGCGACGGTACGCAACACCGCCTGGGCGTGCTGACGCACCCGGTCCGCGTCCGGGCACTGTTCCCGGTCGCCGACGTTCTTCAGGAACTCGCCGACGTCCCACCGGCGGCCCTGTGGATTACGGGTGACGGACGTGCTCAGCCGGTCCGGTAGCTGTGCCGCCAGGTGGTCGGCCTCCCGTCCGGCGAGCCGTTCGCCGAGCACCGACAGGACGGCCTGTACGGACCGAACGGCCTCGTTCTCGCCGAGGCCCGCGCGCCGCCGTACCGTGGCGATCAACTGCTCGTACTCCATGACCCGCTCCTTCCGTCTCCTCGACGGGCCGTCAAGGCCTGCCGGCGGACGAACGAGGCGAGTTCCCAGGCTCCCTGGCCGCAAACGAGTCCCCCGTCGACCCGAACTCATCTCTCGGGCGGGCGGGACCTCACATCTCGCCGCGAACCAGGCGGATCAGCCGGTCGAGGACGCGGCCCTCACTCACGCGGAGGCCGTCGTGCTCGTACTCGTTGGTGACCCAGGTACGCAGCCCGCGCACCGAGCGGGCGGTGGCCAGCGAGTCCTCGGCGTCGACGTACATGTCGTCGTGGTAGACGGCGGCGACGATTGGCACCTCGTTGCCGGCCAGCTGCCGCGGGTCGTACAGGTCCGGCCAGTCCTCGCGGCGGGCCAGCAGCTCCGCCGTCTCGCGAAGCGGGGCCAGCGCCGGGTCGGTGGCGACCATCCACGGGTAGATCATCTCGCCGGTCAGCAGCACCGGCCGGTCCTCGGCCAGCGCCCGGTCCACGTCGAACTGGGGGAACTCGGCGCGGACCGCCTGGGCCGCCCACCCGGTGGCGCCGGGCGTCACCGAGCGCTGGCCGTAGATCGACTCGTGCAGCAGCGCGTAGAGGGGGCGGCTCGCGTACGAGAGGTGGGCCTGGACGTCGGCGAGGAACGAGTCGGAGAGCTGGCGGTCGGGCACCCCGGGCAGGAAGGCGTCCTCGAGCAGGTAGTGCAGGGTGTGTGTGCCGTTGCCGGTGCCCAGCACGGTGCCGATCGCCTGGAACGCCTCGGCGGTCAGCAGGCCGCCGCCGGGCAGCCGTACCTCCCGCTCGCGCAGGTGCCGCACCACCGCGCGGACGGTCTCGACGTCCTCCGGGTAGCGCGTGTAGTGCGCCTCGACCTTGCGCTGCACGCGCGGGTACGCGGCCCGGTAGACGTCCTGGGCCGTGCTGCCCAGGCCGGGGAGGCCGCCGGTCACGAAGGCCTCGCGGATGCCCTCCGGCGCGTACGACAGGTAGGTGAGGGTGCAGAAGCCGCCGTAGCTCTGGCCGAGCAGGCTCCACCGCCCGTCCTCGCCGAGCAGTTCCCGACGGATCAGCTCGCAGTCCCGGACGATCGAGTCGGCCCGGAAGTGCGCCAGGTACCGGGCCTGCGCGGCGGCGTCTCCGCGCAGCGGCAGGGTGCGCCGGTCGGCCGGGGTGGAGCGGCCGGTGCCACGCTGGTCCAGCAGCAGCACCCGGTAGTCGTCCAGCGCCCGGTCGAGCCAGCCGTCCCGGCCCACCGGCCGCGGGGACCGGCCGCCGGGCCCGCCCTGAAGGAAGAGCAGCCAGGGCAGCGACTCGCGCTCCCGGCCGACGGCGACGACCTCCCGGGCGTACACCTGGATCTGCTCACCGGTCTGGTCCGCGTGGTCGAGCGGCACGCGGAAGCTGTGGTCGGTGATGGTGGTGCCTGGGTGGCGGTAGGTCGGCACGGTGTCCCTTCCCGGAAGCTCTGACCAGCGCCGCCACCGTACGTGACGACCGCCGCCGGTCGGCCCGGGGTGGGCGGACCCGGAACGGGGGCGGCACGGAGTTAAGGGTCACGTGCAGCGGGTAGCCGGCATGCGCTCCTACCAGCGCCTCGGGGGGTCGGATGACGGCGACCAGTGCCTTCTTCGAGCGGTTGACGGTTGCCGGCCAGGATCCGCGGTTCAGCAACGTGTGCGGGAGCGTGCGGTTCGACATCCGGGACGGTGACCGCCTGGAGCAGTGGCTGCTGAACATCGACCATGGGCGGATGCGGGTGACGCGGAGCGCCGGGCCCGCCGAGACCGTCATCAGGGTGTCCGCCGAGGTGGCGGAGGCGATGGCGCGGGGCGAGGTGAACGGTCTGGCCGCGATCACCCGGGGCGAGATCCTGGTCGACGGTGACCTCGCCATGGCGCTGCGAATCGGACGGCTGTTCCCGCGGGCGTCCGAGCAGGCCGATTCCGACGGCAGGAAGTAGCCGATGAGGGACATCCCGGGCACCGTCTCCTGCATCGACGGCAACACGTTCCTCGTGTCGGACGCCAGCGGCGACGTGGAGTCGTCGAGCAACACCCCGGTCGGGCTGTTCGCCGCCGACACCCGTTTCCTGTCCCACTGGGTGCTCACCGTCAACGGCGAACGGTTGAACGCGCTGTCGGTGGACGACAGCCAGTACTACGAGGTCACGTTCTTCGTGGTGCCGGGCGGGGCGGTCGACTACGTGCAGGCCGACGTGTCGGCCATCCGGCGGCGGCGGATCGGCCCGGACCTGACGGAGTCGCTGACCATGTTCAACTACGGCCAGCAGGACGTCGATCTCGACGTGCGGCTCGAGGTGGCGGCCGACTTCGCCGACATCTTCGAGATCAAGTTCAACGTCCAGGACAAGGTCGGCAGCCACTACACCCGGGTCGAACCGAAGGAGCTGCGGCTGGGCTACCGGCGCGGCACGTACCGGCGCGAGGTGTCCCTGTCGGCGAGCGAGCCCGCCACCTTCGACCCGCACGGGCTCCGTTTCACCGCGCGGCTGCGGCCCGGCGAGCAGTGGTCGACAGAGTTGCGGGTGGTGATGCGCGCGCTGCGCCCGGACGGCGTCGACTTCCGTGCCCCACTGAGGGCGCTGCGGCCCCACGACTCGACCCTGCCGGAGAGCGTGCGCGCGTGGGTCGAGGCGGCCCCGAAACTGGACACCGAGAACATCGCGCTCCAGCAGGTGTACCAGCGGAGCCTCGTCGACCTGGCGGCGCTGCGTTTCGCCCCGCTCTCGCTCGGCGGCGCGAGCGTGCCCGCGGCCGGACTCCC
This sequence comes from Micromonospora acroterricola, assembly GCF_003172955.1. Classification (GTDB taxonomy): domain Bacteria; phylum Actinomycetota; class Actinomycetes; order Mycobacteriales; family Micromonosporaceae; genus Micromonospora; species Micromonospora acroterricola. Next base: position 16,446 of record NZ_QGKR01000098.1, read on the forward strand.
CTGGTTCATGACCCTGTTCGGCCGGGACAGCCTGCTGACCTGCCTGCAGACCCTGCCCGTCACCCCGTCGCTGACCCCGCCGACGCTGCGGATCCTCGGTTCGCTCCAGGGCGCCCGCACCGACGACGTGCTGGACGAGGACCCCGGCCGGATCCTGCACGAGTTGCGCTACGGCGAGTCGGCCGCGTTCGAGGAGCAGCCCCACTCCCCGTACTACGGCACGGTCGACGCCTCGCCACTGTTCGTGGTGCTGCTCGACGAGTACGAGCGGTGGAGCGGCGACACGGCGCTGGTGACCGAGTTGGAGCAGGAGGCCCGCGCGGCGCTGGCGTGGATCGACCAGTACGCGGACCTGCGGTCCACCGGCTACATCTGGTACCACAGTCGCAACCCCGCCACCGGCCTGGAGAACCAGTGCTGGAAGGACTCGTGGGACAGCATCTCCTACGCCGACGGGAGGCTGCCGAGCTTCCCGAGGGCCACGTGCGAGACCCAGGGGTACGCGTACGACGCCAAGATCCGAGGGGCACGGCTGGCCCGTACCGTCTGGGGCGACCCCGACTACGCCGACCGGCTGGAACGCGAGGCGGCGGCGCTGTACGACCGCTTCAACGAGGACTTCTGGCTCGACGACCGGGGCTACTACGCCCTCGCGCTCGACGGCGAGGGCAATCGCGTCGACAGCCTCTCCTCGAACATCGGGCACCTGCTGTGGAGCGGCATCGTGCCGCCGGAGCGGGCCTCGCGGGTCGTCGAGCACCTGATGGGTCCGGCGCTCTTCTCCGGCTGGGGCGTGCGCACCCTCGCCGAGGGGCAGAGCCGCTACAACCCGCTGGGCTACCACAACGGCACGGTCTGGCCGTTCGACAACTCGTTCATCGCCTGGGGTCTGCGCCGGTACGGGTTCGCCAGCGAGGCGGCCCGCGTCGCCGAGGGCATCCTCTACGCGGCCACCTACTTCCAGGGCCGCCTGCCCGAGGCCTTCGGTGGCTTCGACCGGCACACCACCCGGTACCCCGTCCGCTACCCGACGGCCGGCAGCCCGCAGGCGTGGTCCAGCGGGGCGTCGATGCTGCTGCTGCGCACCATGCTCGGCATCAACCCGCACGAGGACCACCTCGCCGTCGACCCGGCGCTGCCGTCCGCGTTCGCGCGGATCGCGCTCCTCGACATCCCGGGCCGCTGGGGCAAGGTCGACGCCTTCGCCCGCCACCGCCCCGACCAGCCGTAGCCGTCGGGCCGACACGCGACCGAGGTAGACCGACCCGTTTCCCGCTCCGGCCCTGAGCCGAAGGCGGCGGCCAGAGTCAGGTCGCCGCCGCCTGCCCATTGACAGTCCGCCGACCGGGGCCTACACAGGAGTTCGACGCTCATCTATGACAACGATGTCATGCACCAGCGTCGTCACCTCGAAGGAGGGTCCGCCTCATGCCCCGATCAGGCCCGTCCCGTCTGCTCAGCCTGCTGGCGACTGCCGTCACCGGCACGTCCGTCCTCGCCGCCGTCGCCGCACCCGCCGCCGCGGCGCCGCTCACCCTCACCTCGTACGTCAACCCGTTCATCGGCACCGACGACAGCAACGCACCGAACCCGGTCGGCGGAGGCGCCGGCGGCAGCACCGTCCCCGGCCCGATCCAGCCGTTCGGGATGGTGCAGCTCAGCCCGGACACCCCGACCGCCTCACCGTCGGGGTACCGGTTCAGCGACACCCAGATCGAGGAGTTCAGCCTCACCCACTTCAACGGGGCGGGCTGCGCCAACAACGAGGACCTCGGCATCCTGCCGATCACCGGCGCCCTCGGCTCCTCGCCGGGCACCGCCTGGACGTCCTACCGCGCCACCCAGAACAAGAGCCAGGAACAGGCCCGGCCCGGCTTCTACCAGGCGGTGCTCAGCAACTACGGCAACACGAAGGTCGAGGCCTCGGCCACCACCCGCACGGCCGCGCTGCGACTGACCTACCCGTCCACCACCAGCGCCCGCGTGCTGATCAATCCCAGCCGCAGCGCCACGGGCAGCCGGGCCGGCTCGATCGCGATCAACGGCTCGACCGTGACCGGCAGCGTCACCGGCGGCGGCTTCTGCGGCAGCGCGAAGACGTACCAGATCTTCTACCGGATGGAGTTCGACCGCACGCCGAGCGGCACCGGCACCTGGCTCGGTGGCACGGTCACCGCCGGTGGCACCAGCGTCAGCGGCACGAACTCCGGCGGCTACCTCACCTTCGACACGTCCACCAACGCGGTCGTGCAGGCCAAGGTCGGGATCTCCTTCGTCAGCCAGGCGGGGGCCGCCGCCAACCTCGCCGCCGAGCAGTCGGGCTTCGCCTTCGACACCGTCCGCACCACCGCCGACGCGCAGTGGAACACCGTGCTGAACCGGATCCAGGCCACCGGCGGCACGGCGGCCGACCTCCAGAAGTTCTACACGGCGCTCTACCGCGTCTTCATCAACCCCAACGTCTCCAACGACGTCAACGGGCAGTACCGCGGCTTCGACAACGCCATCCACACCGCCAACCACCCGGTCTACCAGAACTACTCCGGGTGGGACATCTACCGCTCGTGGGCGGCGCTGATCGCCTACCTCGCGCCGCAGGAGGCCGCCGACATCGCGAAGTCGATGGTGCTCGACGGCCAGCAGGGCGGCCTGCTGCCGAAGTGGTCGCACAACCACAACGAGGCGTTCGTGATGACCGGCGACCCCGGGCCGATCATCGTGGACAGCCTCTACCAGTTCGGTGTCCGTGACTTCGACACCGCCGCTGCCCTGGCACTGATGAAGAAGAGCTCGGCCGGCGGCACCACCCAGGGAAGCCCGATCCGGGGCCGGCAGAGCGGGTACGTGCAGCGCCAGTACATCGACGGTGACCCGTCCGACTCGTTGGAGTACTCGGCGAGCGACTTCGCGGTCGCCCAGTTCGCCCGCGCGCTGGGCGACACCGCCACGTACAACACCCACATGACGCGGGCCCAGTGGTGGCGCAACACCTTCAACACCGAGTCGAGCTACGTGCACCCGCGCAACGCCGACGGCACCTGGCCCTGGCCGCTCGACCCGGCCAGCCAGTCGAACTTCGTCGAGGGCAACGCCTCGCAGTACACCTGGATGGTCCCGTACAACTTCGCCGGTCTGATCAACCTGATGGGCGGGCGGCAGACCGCGATCCAGCGGCTGGACCACCACTTCACCCAGACCAACGGCGGGCAGTCGCAGCCGTACTTCTACATCGGCAACGAGCCGGAGCACGGCGTGCCGTGGGCGTACCACTTCGCGGCGGCGCCGGCCGGCACGAGCGCCGCCGTACGCCGGATCATGAACGAGTCGTTCACCACCGGCCCCGGCGGCCTGCCCGGCAACGACGACCTCGGCGCGACCTCGGCCTGGTTCGTCTGGTCGGCGCTCGGCATGTACCCGCCGACCCCGGGTGCGGACACGCTCGCCCTGCACGGCCCACTCTTCCCGTCGATGCTGGTCGACCGGCCCACCGGCGACCTCCAGATCACCGCACCCGCCGCCGGGCAGGGCAACCAGTACGTCCAGGGCCTCTCGGTGAACGGCACGTCGACGCAGCGGACCTGGCTGCGGTACGCCGACATCGCCGGTGGCGGCACCCTCTCGTACTCGATGGGGGGTGCGCCCTCGGCCTGGGGCACCAACCCGGCAAACGTGCCGCCGTCGTTCACCGACGGGTTCACCCCGCCGCCGGCCGCCCCGGACCTCGGCACCAACCTCGCCGCCGGCAGGCCCGCCACCGGATCCGCCGCGTGCACCAGCACCGAGGGCCCCGACAAGGCGGTCGACGGGAAACTCGGCAGCACCAGCAAGTGGTGCTCACTGGCCGCCGGCACGAAGACCCTCCAGGTCGACCTCGGCGCCAACCAGACGGTGCGCTCCTTCGTCGTCAAGCACGTCGGGCTCGGCGGCGAGACCACCGGCTGGAACACCGCCGACTTCACCATCCAGACCAGCACCGACGGCACCACCTGGACGACCCGCGCGACGGTGACCGGCAACCGGTCCAGCCGCACCTACCACCCGATCGGGGCGGTCACCGCCCGCTACGTCCGGCTCGCCATCACCACCCCCACCAACAACGGCAACGGCGCGGCCCGCATCGACGAGTTCGAGGTGTACGGCGGCGCGGCGGCGACCAACCTCGCGCTCAACCGGCCGGCCGTCGCCGACTCCCAGTGCGCCACCGCCGAGGGGCCGGAGAAGGCCGTCAACGGCAGCACCTCGGGCGGCACCACCGACAAGTGGTGCTCGACCGGCGCCAGCAAGTTCCTCCGGATCGACCTGGGCGCCACCCGCTCGGTCACCAGCATCCGCGTCCTGCACGCCGGGGCGGGCGGCGAGAACCCGGCCTGGAACACCCGGGACTTCGACCTCCAGGTGTCCGCCGACGCCACCACCTGGACGACCGTGGCGCCCGTACGGGGCAACACGGCCGACGCCAGCGAGCATCCGGTGTCGGCCAGTGGCCGCTACGTACGGCTGACCGTGCTCACCCCGACCCAGACCACCGACCAGGCCGCACGCCTCTACGAGGTGGAGGTGTACGGATCCTGAGCACCCCCGGGGTGGCCGCCTGAACAGTCAGGCGGCCACCCACCCCGCCCCACGAGCACAGGGAGCACACCACCGTGAACACGAGATTCCTCTCCGTCCTCCTGACCGCCGTCCTCGCCGCCGGCCTGTCCGCAGCCGGCGCCGGACCGGCGGCGGCCGGGCAGACCAGCCTGCGGGCCGCCGACCCGAGCGTGATCCGCGTCGGCGGCACCTACATCTCCGTCCAGTCGCTCAACGGCGGGATCGCCGTCCGCCAGGCATCCTCGACCGACGCGCTGGCCGCCGCGCCCGCGCAGCAGGTGTGGTCAGACACCCGCAACCTTGGCGAGGTCTGGGCCCCGGAGATCGTCACCGACGGCGGCCGGTACTACATCTACTTCTCGGCCGGGCGCGGCCCCGCCCACCGCATGTACGCGATCAGCTCGACGGCACCGGCCAGCGGCTACACGGCCGAGCGGCAGCTCGCGCTGCCCGGCGGCAAGTGGGCCATCGACGGCAGCCTGTTCACCTTCAACGGGCAGCGGTGGTTCGTCTGGTCGGGCTGGGAGGGCGACACCAACGTCGAGCAGAACATCTACCTCAGCAGAATGAGCGACCCGCTCACCCCGACGGGCAACCGGTTCATCATCTCGCAGCCGAGGGAGAGCTGGGAACGCGTCGTCGGCAACCCGTACATCAACGAGGCCCCCGAGGCGATCCGGGACCCGAACGGGCAGCTCCACATCGTCTACTCCGCCAACGGCAGCTGGAGCAACCAGTACTGCCTCGCCGACCTGCGCCTGCGGGCCGGCGGCGACCCGACGTACGTGTGGGACTGGTACAAGTCGAACGGCTGCCTGTTCGGCTCGAACCGGGCCACGATGATGGCCGGTTGGGACCCGACCCTGCACGTCGACGGCCCCGGCCACCACAGCTTCGTCCTGCTCAACGGCGACATCGCCACGAGCCCACCCGCGGGGCCGAGGTTCCCCCTGATGTTCCACGCCGTGCCGAAGGGCACCCCGTACTCCTGGGCGAACCGCTACTGGTACACCGGCACCTTCTGCTGGTGGGGCAACACCACCTACCGCCGCGCCAACGTGCCCGGCCCGACGACCGACACCGGGTTCAGCATCAAGTTCTTCGAGTGATCCGCACGCCTCAACGGCCGACGCCGACCAGCATGGCGAGGCGCGCCACGCCGGTCGGCGTCGGGTGAGCGACGACGGTCAGAAGGTCACGCTGACTCCGGCCGCCTTGCAGGCGGCGGTGATGTTTGCGCCAGCCTTCTCGAAAGCCGTGTTGTCCGCGGCGGCCGCCGGGTCCGGGGCCGCTGCCGCCTTGGAGGCCAGGACGCCGAACTCCCGCAGGGCGGTGGCCACCTTGCTGTCGCCACCGGTCGAGGCCACCTCGGTCACCTTCTGGTCCAGCCCGGTCAGGATCTTCTTGAAATCGGCCGCAGACGGTTCACCAGCCGCCGCGATGGCGACGAGGGCCGCCTTCATCTCGTCCCCGGCCTTCTGCGCCGACTCGCACAGCTCCTTGTCGCTCGCGCCACCCGCCGCGGCGGGCGAGGTCGGCGTGGCGGAGGCGGAGGCGGCCGTCGAGGACGGGGCGGCGGACGTGGGGGCAGGCGACGAGGATCCGGCGGTCGTCGCCGCATCTCCCTCACCGCAGGCGGCGAGAGCCGTCGTCGCGGCAAGGATCAACAGGGCAGAGGCGAGACGAGAGGGCTTCACGGACGCGCACGCTAGCCGATGCCCCAGTGTTGATCAACTCATCGCGAGCACCCCGCCGTGTTAGCCTTCCGTCGCGCCCCAGATGGGCCTACCCCCCGGAGGTTGTGGCTACGTCAGCCGCCACGCCGAGATCAACACGACGGACGTGTGTCTCGCGCGGAGTCCGGGGCGTCGGCGCCCTCGGGGCTTTGTCATCGGTGCGGTTGGTGGACGCCGCGGGCTTCCGGTCGGGTCTTCGGATCGACCGGGAAGACGGTACGGATGCCAGTCACGTTCAACCACACCATCATCGCCAGCAAGGACAGGAGCGCGTCGGCCGCGTTCTACCGGGAGCTGTTCGAGCTGCCGGAGGCGCCCTCGTGGGGACCGTTCGCCAACGTGCTGCTCGACGGGGGCGTGCTGCTCCAGTTCGCCGAGCCGCCGGTGGACATCCAGATGCAGCACTACGCGTTCCTCGTCGACGACGAGCTGTTCGCGCGGTGCCTGGCGCGCATCGAGGGGCGCGGCATCACGTACTGGGCCGACCCGCAGATGAGGCGGGAGGGTGAGACCAACACCGAGCACGGCGGGCGCGGTTTCTACTTCTTCGACCCGGCGGGGCACGCCATCGAGATCATCACGCGGCCGTACCTGTAGCGGTCTGGGGCGCCGGCCGGGGCGGGACTCGGCGGGGAACGACCGCCGGGACCAGCCCTGGTCGCCGGCGGCGGCGAGGCGATCGACCCTTGTGGACGGCCGGCTGGTAGGAAAGAAGCAGTTGCCTCACCCTAGGGGAGATCATCGTGGCACGTTCCCACCTGTCCCGCCGTTCGCTGCTGACCGCCGGTGGCGCCGCCGCCGTCGCGCTCGGCGCGGCCGCGGCGAGCCCTTCCGCCGCCGCGGCGAAGCCGGCCGACGACCCGGTCGGCACGCCCGCCGAAGCGCTGCGCCGGCTGCTCGCCGGCAACCGGCGGTTCACCACCGGCCACGGCCGGCACCCGCACCAGAGCCTGGCCGACCTGCACCGGCTCGCCGCCGGCCAGCACCCGTTCGCCATCACCGTCGGCTGCGCGGACTCCCGGGTGGCCCCCGAGGTGCTCTTCGACCAGGGGCTGGGTGACCTGTTCGACAACCGGGTGGCCGGCAACATCGTCGACGACCTGCTGCTGGGCAGCGTCGAGTTCGCCGTGGAGGAGTTCGGCAGCCTGCTGATCGTCGTCCTCGGCCACGAACGCTGCGGTGCCATCACGGCCACCATCGACGCCATCCACACCGGCGGTTCCGCACCCGGGCACATCGGCACCATCGTGGACAGCCTGCGCCCGATCGTCGAGCCCGTACTCGACCAGCCGGGCGACCCGGTGGAGAACGGGGTCCGCGCCAACATCGCGGCGCAGGTGGCGGCGCTCTCCGCGCGCAGCACGATCATCGCCGAGAAGGTGCACCAGGGCGCGCTGCGGGTGGTGGGCGCCCGCTACGACCTGGACAACGGACGGGTCTCGCTGGTGGCCTGACGGCCGTCCCGTCCCCTGGCCGCCCGGATGCTGCGGGCGGCCAGGGCCGGGGCCTGGTTCAGTGTTCGTCGGCCGTCGGGTCGTCGTGGGTCTGCATCTCGCGCAGCGCCTCGTCGGCGGCGATGACTTCCTGGTACCACTGCCGGTGAACCTTGTACGTGCGGTCGAGCTTGATCCTGTGGTAGATCCCGGTCGGCTTGCCGAACCGGACGTCGCGCGGGAGGCGCTGTGCCCCGCCGCGACCCACGATGAGGATCGCGCGGTCGGTGACCACGAACGTCTCCGCCGGCACCGTGAAGATCCCCCAACCGGTCACCGTCATGAATCCCGTCTGGACCTGCTCGCCGGGCTCCAGATGCGGCGCCGCCTGCGTGGCGATCATCTCGGCCCGTCGTTCCTTGTAGCCCACGGCTTCCTCCGATAGCAGACACGCATCCGGGCGGCCTGATCCTAGGGCAGCAGCGCATTGGAGATCCAGGTCTGTCGCTGTCACCCGCTCCAGCCGAGAGCCACCTAACGGTCCTATCCCTACCCTGCACACCACCCCGGAGAAGCAGTGCACGCGACTGAATCGTCTACGACATCAGCTCCAGAGGCGCTGCGCGCCAGTCGCCTCACCCACCCACCAGCAATCGGGGAACAGCACCATCGGGCCAAGCGGGACCCTTGCCCGGCAGCGTGCCGATAAGTACGGTGTCGATGTATCGGAGCGATACATCGCGGCGATACCGAGCCAGCATTCAGGGCAGCGAGGCCAGGCCACCCGCGCGGCGTGGGAGGGTGACCAGCCGGGGAGGCAGCGACATGTCCAGCGGGCAGTTGTACGACACCATCGGAGCCACCTACACCGAGACGCGGCGCACCGAGCCGCGGATCGCCGCAAGGATCTGGGCGGCGCTCGGCGATGCGCGGACGGTGCTGAATGTCGGGGCCGGCACCGGCTCCTACGAGCCGACCGACCGCGACGTCACCGCGGTGGAACCGTCGGCGCTCATGCGGGCGCAGCGCCCCGCGGGCGCAGCGCCGTGCGTGGCTGCCGCCGCGGAGAGCCTCCCGTTCGAGGACCAGTCCTTCGACGCCGCGATGGCTGTCTCCACGCTTCACCACTGGCCGGACCCGATCGCCGGGCTGCGCGAGATGCGGCGCGTGGCCCGCCGCGTGGTGGTGTTCACGTACGACGCCACTGACGCCGGATGGGAGCGCCGGTTCTGGCTCACCCGCGACTACCTGCCGGAGTTCGCGGACCTTCTCGCCGGCCGACCTTCGCTGACCGAGCTGGCCGGCGCGATCGGAGCCCGCGTCGAGCCGGTGCACATTCCGTGGGACTGCGCCGACGGCCTCTTCGAGGCCTACTGGCGCCGGCCCGAGGCATACCTGGACGATCCGGTGCGCCGCGGAATGTCGGTGTGGGCCAGAGTCGGCGCGGAGGCCGAGCAGCGGGCAGTGCGCAGCCTCCACGCAGACCTCGTCTCAGGCCGGTGGGTCGAGCGCAACCGCGACCTTCTCGCTCGCGATACGGCGGAACTCGGCCTTCGCCTGCTCATCACCTGAACCCGTCTCTGGAATCTTCAATTCGGCCCGCAGCCTTGTAGCATGCGGCGGACGACGGCCGGCAGCCGGAGCGCGGCTCTGGTACGACTCGGCGGGCGGCACCGCCGGGTCGGGCGGCCGCGGCGCCGGTCGGGCCTGGGCCAGATGTGAGAGAGGAACCTGCTCGGCGTGTTCCAGGAACCGAACCGGACTCGGATGACCAGTAGAAATCCAATTGGCGGGGTCCCAGGTGGGGACCCGCCGGAGGCGTGGGACGCGGAGCTGGCCAAGGCGGTGCGGCACGTTGCCGTGCTGCGCACCGGGTTCTACGTTGTCGTGCTGCTGATCGCGCTGGGCGGCCAGGTGTCCGGGGCGATGGAACGGCTCGGCATGCCGTGGTACGTCGCCCTTCCAGCCGTTGGGGCGTTGGAGCTGGGCGGCGTCGTGGTGCTGGCGAACGCCGACGTACGCCGTCGACTGGGCGAAACGGCGATGCTGTCCCGCGTGTTGTCGGCTGTCATCGCCACCGCCGCGGTCGCCTTCAACTGGCTGGCCCACAGCGACCACCTCGAAGGGGGTTTCTACGCGGGCATGTCGCTGCTCGGTTATCTGGTGTGGCTGATGAGCAGCGAGAACCAGCGGCGGGACCGGCTGCGAGCCAGGCAGCAGCTGCCGCCCACGACGCCGGCGTACGAACCGGTCGGGCACTGGTTGCGACAGCCGTGGCTGACCCGCCGTGCTCGCTCGCTGGCGAAGGCCGATCCCGGCCTCGGGCTGTACGGTTCGCTCGACGCGGCCCGCGCGCAGATTCGCGCCGAGCGCCGGCAGGCGGCGCTCAGCAAGGTGTTGCGCCGCAAGATCAGCCGAGCACTGGACGCCACCACCGCGGACATCGCCCTGACGGTGTACGACCTCGACGAGATCGCCCGGCGGCTGGCCGAGCACGCGGACTACGACGGGCTCACCGCGCTGATCGCTGCCGACCTGGCACCTGCGCGAGTGCTGGCCGGGAACCTGCCGGCTGGCGGCCGCCGTCGGCGGTGGCGTCGCACCGGCAAAGCTGACCCCGGCGCGATAGCCTCGGCCGCGCGGCTGCTCGCCGACGCCCCGGAGCGGCTCCTCGCCCACGCCCCCGAGCCACTCACGAACGCGGCCCCTGTAGCCCCTGCGGCGGACGGGGTCTCCGGCGGCTCGACGCAGCCATCGTCGGCCGGGGACGCCGTTCAGCCGGCGGGAGACGGTGACGAGCGACCGAGATCGGAGCGGTCCCGGTCAGTGACGCCGGACCGTACCGACCGGCAGCTGGGGCGGTCAGAAGGCGCGGGCCAGGTCGCCTCGACCACGGATCAGCCCGACCCGCCCCCCGCCTCCGACTGGGCGGCGCTGCACGCGGAACTCGCCCCGCTCCTGCCGGCAGCCCCGCCGCGCCGAACGCCGCGCACCACAGCAGGCCGGTCGGCCAGCAGTCGAGCGGGAGCACCGTCGACCACGGACGCGCCAGACCCCGTCGCGGAGCCGGCCGACACCGCGCCGCCGGCAACGACCCGCCGCGCGGCACCGATACCGCGAACGGCGACGGGACGGGCAGGTGTCGCCCGAGTCGCCGCCCCGGCGAGCGAGCCGGGGCCGATCATGGCAGTCACGCGAGAGCTGCCCCTGGTGGTCGGGCGGGATCTGCCGGACCTGGTGAACACCGCGGCAAGCCGGACCACAGCACCCGTCGCGGTCCCCGACGCGGTGGAGAGTGTTACCGAGCAACGATCAGCGCCGCGACCGCGGCAGCGCCGGCGGGACGACACGGACCCGCGACCGAGCTCGGAGACCGTCCGGCGTCGGTCGAACACCCAGTCGGCCTCGACCGAAAAGTCCTCAACGGCCTGAACCCATTGGGCGGCGATCACTCCACCGTCCACGCGATCCGGGGAGGGTGGACCCGAGCGCACACCGGTCCACCCGTGGCATCGGTCAGCCCGAGTCGGCCGACCAGGATCCCGCCGTCCTCGTGCGCGGTGCGGAGCAGCTCGGTCGGGATGTCGGTGAACATCAACTTCGCCCGTCTGAACATCGCGAAGCCGTCATCGGTCACCGCGCCCCAGCTCAGGTACAGGAACCGTGCTCCGGGGCGCCCGTGCACCCACGGCCCGCCGACGTCCAGCATCCCGTCGACCTCCCGGCTGGGCACCTCGAAGGACCATGTCGCCTCCGCCGCGTCGGCCGGCACCTGATCGACCACCTCGGCCTTGCGCTGGACCCCGACGTGCACGTTGCCGCGCCGCAGCGCGTCGGCCTCCGCACCGGCGCGCCGCCCCGGGAGGTCGCTGCCGTCGATCCGGATCCGCACACCACCGACTCTAGTTGCACGACAGCGAACGTCGGCCCGGGTCGGCGTCCCCGTCAGCGCGGGAGGCCGACGAGCGCGGCCAGTCGCGCCAGCCGGTTGCTCGCGGGCACTTTCGGCGGACACGGTACGGAATTCGTGCCATCGGCTTCGGTTCAGCCGGGTCGGTCGGTGGCCTTGTTGTCCTCGCCGTACTCACCGCGGATGGGCAGGTAGTAGGCGGGTAGGAAGCCGGCGATGATGGCGACGCCCGCGATCGGCACGAACGCGCCGACGAGGATGCCGGAGCCGATCCACACCAGCGCGAGCGCGAATCGGCGGCCGATCGCCCGGACGCCGAAGGGGCCGAGGCTGGGGTCCAGCAGTTTGGCGCGGCGGAGATGGGCCCAAATGATGTTGAACAGGGCTGCCGCCGTCCACAGTGTGGCGCCGTAGACGACGACCGCCGTCCGCAGGCCCTGCTCCGCGCGCAATGCGCCGGCGAGGAGCGACGTGGAGAACGGCAGGAACGCGATGACCATCAGGAGCAACGTGTTGAGGAACAGGACCTCACGGTCGACGTGCCGGACGCGGTCGAACATGACGTGATGATTGACCCACACCTGCCCGATGAGCAGGAAGCTCAGCGTGTACGCCAGGTACGACGACCACAACCCCCCGAGGCCCCGCAGGAGATGCCCGAAGTCCTGCGGCGGTTGGATCTCCAGCACGAGAAGCGTCACGGCGATGGCGAAGACAGCGTCGCTGAAGGCCGCCAGCCGGCCCGGCTGACGCGCGAGCCGCGGGGCGTCGCTCTTCGAACGCATGCCCCAAGTATGCTATTTGTCCGCTTCCGCCGTGCTCGACCTCGGCCCGCGGGCGGCCTAGTTCTGCGGTGCCAGGGTGCGCAGGACGCAGAACTCGTTGCCCTCCGGATCGGCCATGACCACCCAGCTCCGGTCCGAGCCCTGGCCCACATCCGCCCTGGTGGCGCCGAGGCCGAGCAGTCTGGTCACCTCGTCCGCGGTGCTGCGGTCGATCGGGCTGACGTCGAGGTGAAGCCGGTTCTTCACGGTCCTGCCCTCGGGCACCTGGATGAACACCAGGGTGGGCGCCATCTGGCGAGCCCGAACGTCCTCCACGGTCGGCACCCAGGAGCCGATCTCGACCTTGCCCTCGCCCCGGTCGATCACCGTGAAGTCCAGGACCTCGCACCAGAACGCCGCGAGCCTCTCCGGATCGTGGCAGTCAACGGCCAACTCGGTGAACCTACTTGTCACGACTCTCCCCGATAGTGCAAGCAGGGCTCAGATCATGCCGCCCGTTCGGCAGCGCGAGGCTTCACGCGTCAGCCAGTATCACCTACACCGGCCCGCTCGATGCCAGCCGGGCCACTGCCGAGATGTTCAGCAGCGGCGCCACTCGCGACCCGAGCCGAGCCGCCGCTCGCCCACCTCAAGCCGGCGGAGGTCGAGGCCACGCAGCGGACCCTGATTCGCTTGCTCGATCATCTGGTCGAGCACCGAGCGACAACCGGCGTCGACCAGCCCGGTTGAGTTCCCGCACCCACCGACCGGGCAGGGCGCCGCCCAGGCGTGCGCCTTTTCACCGATGCCGACGAGTACGCCGTGAAACACTCCGAGGTGCCCTCGGTCGTTTCACACCGGTCAGCGGTCCCCCACGTCCGACTGCGGGCGGCGCGTCGGCGCCCAGCGTGCGGAAGGGGCAGGAATGCAACCAACCTGGCTCCTGGCGCTGTCGTGGACGTCGCTCGCGGTTGGATTCGTCAGCCTTGCGACTGTCGTTGCCGACACCTATCTTCGCGGGCACCGCCAGCCGGTCAAGATCATGGAGCTCGTCTGGCTGGTGACCGTCCTCTACATCGGCCCGGCAGCCGTCCTGCTCTACTGGAACTGGGGTAGGCCCGAGGCATTTTCGCGACCGCAGCACGAAGATCCGCTCCGAAGGCCCCGGCGGGGCATTCTCGTCACCAACGTGTCTCGCTGCGGCGCCCATTGCGCTCTCGGCTTCGTCGTCGCCGAGGTCGCCTTGTACGTCATCAGATCCGAGCCTGGTCACAAGACGCTGTGGGTCGATTACGCCGGCGACTATCTGGCGGCGGTGGCGATAGCTGTTCTCTTCCGATACTTCGGAGCGACGGGTCGCGGCGTCACGAAGATCTGGCCCGCACTGTCAACCGTCGTCAAGGCCGAACTGCTGACCATCACCGCCTTCGAGTTCGCGCTGTTCGCTTGGCTGACGCTGGCGCATCACTTCGTCTTTCCGGAGCCACTCATGCGAGCCGACAGCCCAACATTCTGGTTCTCGGGCCAGATAGGACTGGTAGCCGGCTTCATCGCGGCGTGGCCCACCGCCTCCTGGCAGCTCCGCCGAGGGGTCAGAATCGAACCGAGCCGACTTCCCTACCGGTAGGTGGGGGCACGATTTCCGGGTCACCGGGTGAGGCCGACCAGCGTCGCCAGTCGCGCCACGCCGGCCGGCGCCGGGTGACCCCGGGCAACCTCGGCGATCACGCTACGCGCCAGAGGCCGGCACCGAACCTCAGCCGGCGCGACGCTGTCCGCGTCCACGAGGGCGCGTGCGGCGCCGCGCAGGTCGCCAATCTGGAGGTACGCCCGCGCGGCATCCACCAGGTACGCGCCCCGATACTCGGCCGGCAGCCGCCGCCACGCCTCCCGCCGGATCACCGTCACGTGCCGCTGCACCGCCTCGGCGGCCTCACCCCGCAACGCAGCAATCAGCACCCGCGCCAGGTCAACGGCGATCGGCCCGAAGCTGGTCCGGTGCGAGTCGTCGTACCCCCGGAGCTGAGCGGCGATCCCGGCGGCCCGGTCGGTCAGCTCCTCCGCGCGGCGGGTGTCGCCGCAGCCGGCGGCGGCCAGAGCGGCCTGGAGCAGCAGCGTCCCGCACACGGCCCACTCCCCCGCCGGCCGCTGCGGCGCGGGCGTGACACGGTTCGCGGCGGCGGCCGTCGCGGCGAGGGCCAGCCGGTCCCGGCCCGACGCGCGCAACGCCTGCCCGACCGACACGGCCGCCGTCGCCGCCAAGACCCGATCGTCGCCCGCCACGGCCATCGCGCGGTCCGCAGCCAGCCACCCGAGGTCGGCCTCGCCGAGCTTCACCAGCAGCGACGAGGTGATCCGGTACGCCTGCACCAGCAGCTCCGCTGACTGCGCACCCTGGGCGTCGTCGATCAGGCCCGGCAGCACCCGCACCAACTGCGCGTAGTGCGCGTGCTGGTAGGTCAACCAGGCGTACCCGACCTGCCTTCTCAGCTCCTCCGTTGTCTGGTTCGGGGCTTGCGGGGTGTCGTAGCGGGCGAGAGCGGCCCGAATGTCGTCCACCCCGTCCGGCGTACCGGCTGGGGTGCTCCGCGGCCGGCCGAGCAGCACCTCCGGGTCGACCCGCAGCACGTGGGCCAGCTCCTGGATCACCGAGTACCGGTCCAGGGTTCGGACACCCCGCTCGACCTTGTCCACCCAGCTCTTCGACCTGCGGAGCCGGTCGGCGAGCATCTGCTGGGTCATTTGCCGCCGCACTCGCCACCGAGCCACGCGTCGGCCGATCGGCAGGTCATCGCTGGTCACGCCGCCACCGCCGGTCCGGGACCGCGCGGGTCGTGTCCTCCACCGGTACGCGCTCCGACTCGGCTTGGGCCAGGAGGCGTTGCTTGGCGGCCTCCCGCTCGGCCGCCTCCGACTGCTCACCGTTGTTCTCCGGAGCACTGTCGTCCTGACCGCTCATCCCCGCCTCCTCCGGTCGAGGCCCGGCGGCGATGCTCAGAACCAATCACCGCCGCACCGGGCCTACGGGACGCGATTGCGGCCCAAACCGGACACTAGGCCGAATCAGTGATGGCGAAATTACTGCTAGTTATGCGGCCAGGTTGATGCCGATGCGGCCGGCGAGCAACCGCAGCTCGTCGGGGATGGCGCGGCGCTGGGCGCGCCGCGCCAGCGTCACCACGGCGTCGCGTGCGAGGGGGTTGATGGCAAAGGGAATTGGTGCGGCTCGCTCGGCCTGCACGAATGCGGCAAGGGCTTCGGCATCCCGACGACCGCCGTCCGCCAGCGCTCGCCCAATATCGAGCCAGTAAGACAGTTGGCGATTCGATGCCTTGAGCACCTGCGGCCGTATCGTCCGGGACAGCTCGATCACCTTGCCGGACTCGCCCCGTTCTGCCGCGATCGACATCTTCCAGAGCCCAACGTTGGTCGGTCCGAAGCAGCAGCCGTTGAAGCCACCACCGTCGGCCGGATCACCCAAACTCGCCGCCTCCCGCGCGGCCTCCGCGAGGTGGTCACGGGCAATATCCGGACGAGTGTCGACGGTCGAGGCCAGCGCAGCCATGAGGTGAAGTTGACCAAGCATTTGCCGCACCCGGACGTCGGCGGCACCTCCCTGAAGCTCCACGAGCGACCGGTCCGCGGCTCTGGCGGCCAAGCGTGCGGACTCGATCGGCAGGCTCTGTGCGTACACGAACCGAGCTGCACCGATCCATGCTTGGTCTTCAACGTTTTCAGCAGCCAATACGGATACCCGAGCGGCATTGAGGGCGAGGTGGCGATAGCCGAGGTGCCGAAGGCAAGTGGAGGCTAGGTAAGCGACCTGAGCGAGCGCGACGCCGCCCACGGCGGCGGCTTCGAGCAGCAGGCCCGGGAGGATGCGGGCCATGGCCGGGTAGTTGCACAAATTGCGGAGCTGATCGGCGCGGGCGATCTCGGCCGCCAGGCGATCCGCTGTGTAGGTCGATGGGCGGCGCTCGCCGTCCTCAATCTCGATCAAGGCCGACCAGATCGCCGGCACGCACTCGGCGGCACCTTCGCGGGCCGGGTCCCCGGACTGGATGCCCTGACCGAGCAGGTCCGCCACCGTGACCTGAAGGGCAGCGGCGAGAGCAACCAGAGTGGAGCGACGATCGATGGTTTTCCGGCCCGACTCGACCTGTGACACGTACGACTGGGTGACGCCAGCGAGCCCAGCGAGGACGGCCTGAGTCATCCCACCACGGCGCATCCGCCAATACCGGATCCTGGCACCGATGGTGTCCGGCCCCTTCACCACGCCTTCCCCAATCCCAGGTAGACGACTGGGACAGCGGCCACCGGCATCTGTCCCAGAGGCCCCACTTGGACGCTACACCGCTGCGGCACCAGCGCGATGACCGAGGCGTTGTAGCTGCGCTGCAAGAGACCGCCAGCCGCCGCCTCAGCGTTGGCCGTCCCCACCGGCGTTACCTGGATGGACCTAGCACCAGGCCTGCCGATGCGATTGATCATCTCGCGGATGCAAGCTGTCCCGCCAGTCACCCCGACTACGGACTGGTGGGCTACCGGCCGTGGCACCGATCAACCAATTCAGTGCGATGGACCGGGTAATTCGTCAATCTGTGAGATGCAAGTTTGTGTGCAGAAACGACGCAAAATCGGCCCATCACCTCTCGTGGAACTTGGTAATTGATCACCGATCCCGCGTAGCCCACCGCTCGGGAGGCTGCGGTAGTTCAGCTGCGCTGCTCAGGACCGTCAGCGCGAGAGGATCTCGGACGTGCCAAGAACTCGACGTATCCGTTATGCTGGGCGAGCAAACCACGGGACGTCAAGCACACGTCATAACAGTGGCCTAAACCGGACAAAGTTACTATTACTATCTCCGTCTTCGATGTGCACCGGGTTAGTAGAGGGCTCGATGAGCAATCCAGCACCCTTCCTTGTCATCATAAACTTCATTCCGCCATATGACGTTGAGATAGCAGCCCTCCTGGGTGCCCCGGCAGGTACCAGAACGCGGTTCCGGTACCAAACCAAATACGCACCCACAATCGGGCGGGTGTCATCTCTCGATGACAGACCGGGAACGATACTTCTGCGCGACAGGGCTACGGGCTGGTTCATGCCGCTGAGAAGCGGCCGCGTTATCTCTGCGAGATTGATTGGGGATGTACTTCACCTATCGGTAGAGCTTGGAAGTATGGCAGCTGTCTCCGATGATCCGAGCGCCACCGCAAGTCAGCTCACTCACTTCAATCATCTCGTCAGTCAGGCCGTTGGTGCGTACTCCAATGCTGGGGGTCAGGATCTAAAGAATCTAATTTTGCACGAATCAGGCGATATTCAGAATCTACTAAAGGCCTGGCACGACGCGTCCAGCAATGACGACGTTGTGCACTGGGGGAACGTTGTAAAGCAGATCGATATTCACTATCCCGGTCTGGATCTCGACTTTTTCCGCGTGCTTGGATTGAGGCCTGCACACGGGACCTATATGCCGATCAATTCAACCGATGGCGACATACCAGCGTACCGAATACGCAACGGCCAAGAGTATTTGCTGGAGGTTTTGCAGCGGACCTACACGGGTCGAGCCGGAGATAGTTCCGTGAAGTCGTCTCGCTATATGGAGCTAACTGCGCTGGACGAGGATATTCATGTAAGACAGCCGCGTCGGCCGGTGCTCGGGAAATACGATCTGTTGTCATTTTCGCTCTACGTCCCCAAACAAAGAAGCCCTGGCGCAAAAAATTTGACCCTTGCCATGGTGCGGCCAGCCGTAGACCAACGGTATGGCATTGAACTGACGCTGGACCTCGTCCGCGGAAGCCGAGATGTCCTTCTAGGCGCCCTTTCCATTACTATTTTCGCCGCAAGCCTTTTTGCATACGCAGATCCACCGACAGTCGTGTCGGCGCTCAAAGCCTTGCCTTGGCCACGCATAGGAGACCCGCCTTCCAACGATACGGTCGAGAAGTTCGCCGTTGTCATTATGTTGTTGTCCGCCAACGCGACAAGCTTTACTAAGTGGATCGGCAACCGAGGACAATTGGGGTGAGCGGTGGATGCATGGCTGGGATATTCGCCACCGGTAGCCAACACCGGATTGGCGTTAAAAGACAACGGCGCTTGCCTCGTTGGCGAGGACAGTATCCTCCTCGCAGTCTCGCAAGAACGGTTATCCCGTATCAAACACGATAGTTCCTTGGATAAAGCATTGGCCCTAGCGTTATCAACAGCAACGACGAAGGGAGTTCACTTACGGAAGGCGGCATATTCGACATGCAGCGACAGTGCCTGGACACCGAAAAAAGGGACACCGGACCTGGAGTTTCCAAGTATCGCGGTTCCGTCCCACCATTACAGTCACGCGTTGTCGGCTTACCTCGTGTCGCCATTTCTAAAGAGTCTGGTCTTGGTTGCTGATGCTGGAGGAAACGTCCTTCGCGATTCTGATTCCCCGGCATGGTGGTCGGCACCAAGGGAGCAGACCACCCTCTGGTATGGCATCGACGGCGGGGTCACCCTGCTGGAGCGCTTCCATTCCCGACCGTATGATATTGGTTATGGCGAATGGTATCGGGCGTTCACTTACTATCTAGGTTGGCCTAGCCATACCCTCTCAGGCAACACGATGGCTTTGGCCGCATATGGACAAGATAACGATTTGCATGAATATGGGATATGGGATGACGACCCGTCAGGCACTTTGGGAGGGACGCTAAAGAACCTACCGCCCGACCCAATCTCAATGGTCAAAGAGCTGCTTCGAAGCCATGGGATTCCTGCCCCGCAACCTCGAACGCCAGCGACGCAGCTCAGCGAAGAACATACTCGCCTGGCTGGGTACATTCAGAGGTCTTTACAGGACAGTCTCCTGCGCCTCATTGAGGACGCAATAAGAACCTACGATCTCGATAAGGTATGCCTGAGCGGTGGGGTCGCCCAGAATTGCGTAGCTGCGGCCAGGGTCGCACAAATGCTGGGCCCAGGGAACCTTTTCGTATCAGGCTACTCAGCCGATGTCGGGCAATGCGTCGGGAATGCCCTACATGCTCGACGCCTAGACTTGGGCGCCGATGCGCCCCGCTTTAGAGAGATCCTCTTCCTAGGCCCAGAATACTCCCCCCACGCGATCGACCACGAATGCAAGTCGCTAGGTATCGCGACTCCGGCACAACCTCGTGAACTTCTCGCACGGGAAGCTGCTGAGACGCTTGCGAGGGGTCAAGTAGTCGCAGTCTACGAGGGCAGGAGCGAGTTTGGTGCCAGGGCTTTGGGCCACCGGAGCGTTTTGTGCGATCCTTGTTTACCAGGCGTGGTTGCGAAGGTAAAAGCTGGTGTGAAGAGGCGAGACGATTTTATGCCGCTTGCGCCAGTGATAGATGAGGCTCTCGCCACGGAACTTGAGGCCTGCTCCCTAAGTAAGACGATGACTCTTGCACCAACACTTCCTTCGGTTTATAGGAATGAGTTCGGGGAGGCAATGCACGTGGACGGAACGGCACGCATACAAGTGGCCGACCCTCAGGAACTTATGGGACAGATTATCAAGGAGTTTGCTAAGATAACTGGGCGACGAGTGCTGATCAATACCTCATTCAACAGACGAGGTCAGCCAATAGTTGAGACGCCAAGGGAGGCAGTCATGGCCGCTATCGAACTCGAAATTGATGCTCTGTTACTTGAAGACCGGATGTTGTATAAAGAAGCGCTGGCGACACTTACGCTCCCCCAAGACCGTAATTCATAGAAGTCGGGCTAATCGAACAACTTTGGGTACTGAGGATCTTCGAACGGCACTCCTAGGCGCCCCATCCAGCTTCGCAACGGATGGTTTGACTCCACGCTCGTCAATGAGTAACCGTGGCTCTTCCTTGTAGCGATCTTCTCTTTAGCCTCATTGAGCGCGTCACTCATGGAACTATAGGTCGATGACTTGGTACGAGAGGATCCCGACTGCACCCTTCCGTATCGGATATCCAGCCGATAGGGCTTCTCAGGCTTCTCTGGCACGAAGGTCAGCGAAAGCTCATAAGCCCGTCTGCGATTGACCTGGTAGTCGATGGACTCTAACTCGACTCTATATATGGACGCGCCCGGTGGTATTGGCTGTCCAAAGTGATTCGCCGCCCAAAGTACAAACTCGCGACTGCCGGGTATTACGTCACCATAAGGTATGTCTGCAAAAGGTAGCCACCTGTACTCCTCTGTTCCGCTTTTTGAAGGCTGCGGAGGCTCGCTTGCAGTACCGTGATCTCCTACGATGGAGCACAGTCCGCAACGAACGTCTACTGTCAGCGGCGGGTTCGCCAAAGCAAGGTCAGCAGTATAGGTTATCGGGAGTTCTTCAAGGAATCGCACTCGATAACCGGTTTCTTCCTGGATTTCGCGCACGACCGCATCGCTCCGCTGCTCTCCGCTTTCGATCTTCCCGCCCGGGAGTTCCCACTTGAGGTGGTACTCCGGAACCTCGGGGGCAATCCTTCGGACGAACAGAACCTGGTTGTGATGCACAACGACACCAGTGGCTACATCCAGACGCTGGCTCTTAACCATGTCAATCCCAGATGGTCGCATTGGTTGGTGCTGGTCGAAATTTTTCGGCGCACCGCATTTGCTGATTGTAGTCCAGTGGCATCGCTAGGTCGAGCCGACACACTCTATGCATAATCGTCTGATCTGTAAAGAAGACGGGGAAATATCTTCCTGGATCGGCGTGGCATTGCCTCGATGCAGCTCGGGCTTCGGTCAGCCACCGCCACCCGAGGCCGCGTAACGCCGCAGCCAATGGTCATGAGCGTGCGGGGAAGAGCCTGTCCAAGCAGGCGCCGTCCCAGCCGGCCTCCAAAGCATCAGTCACGCTAACGTCAGAGCGCCACGATCGCCGCTGTCTCCGCAGGCAGCTGGATCCGGTCCCGCATCACCGTGACCCCCTCGCCCGTAGCCAGCAGCACCCGC
>NZ_QGKR01000203.1 GCF_003172955.1 Micromonospora acroterricola
GCCCGACCCGGCGTGGCCGGGGCTGGCCCCGCCCGTACCCGCGCCGGCCGCTCCGCCCGTCGACGAGGCCACCGCGCACGCCGAGCCGGATCAGCGGGCCGACCGGGTCCGCGCGTTCGTGGCCGCTGCCGGCGGCCTCACGACGGCCGGCTACTGCCGCACCGCGTACCGCTCGTCGGCGTTCGCCAACTCGGCCGGGCACACCGCGCACGGCCGCTCCGTGGAGGCGGCGATGGACGGCATCGCCCGCCGCGACGGCGCGGACGGGGTGGCCCGGCGCTGCGCCGACCGGCTGTCCGACCTCGACGGCGCGGAGCTGGGCGCGCACGCGGCGGCGAAGGCCCACGCGGCGGCCGACCCGGTCGAGCTGCCGCCGGGGCGTTACGAGGTGGTCTTCGAGCCGGCCGCCGTGGCGGACCTGTTGCAGAACCTCTCCTGGTACGGCTTCAACGGCAAGCGGTACGCCGAGCGGCAGTCCTTCGCCGAGCCGGGGGCGGACCAGTTCGACCGGTCGGTGACCCTGGTGGACGACCCGCTGGGCGCGTCGGGGCTGCCGTTCGACGCCGAGGGCACCGGCCGGCGGGCGCTGACCCTGGTCGAGTCGGGCACCACCCGGGCGGTGGCGCACGACCGGCGCACCGCCGGCGAGGCGGGCGCGGAGTCCACCGGGCACGCGGTCGCGGGTGGCGCCACCTGGGGCCCGATGGCTCGCAACCTGCGTCTGTCCGGGGCGGTGGCCGGCCCGGCCAGCGCGGTGGGCCGGAGCACCACCGGCGCGGCGGCGGGCGCGGTGGTCGACGCGGACACGGCGGCGCTGGTCGCCGGGGTACGCCGAGGGCTGCTCGTCACCGACCTCTGGTACACCCGCGTGCTCGACCCGAAGAGCCTGGTCGTCACGGGGCTGACCCGTAACGGCGTCTGGTTGGTCGAGGACGGCACGGTCGTGCGGGCGGTCCGCGACCTGCGGTTCACCGAGTCGTACCCGCGGGCGCTCGGGCCGGGCGCGGTGCTCGGGCTGGGCGGGCGGCCGGTGCGTCAACCGGACCGGGTGGACGGTGTCTGGTGGGAGGCGCCGCCGGTGCGGCTGGCGTCGTGGCACTTCACCGGGGGCGCCTCCGGCTGACCGGGCCGGGCGGGCAGTGACGTTCTTAACACCGTGCCATCGATCGGCGTGCCAGGGCTTTTCCGCAGGCCGGACACACGGGACACTCCCTTGCGCGGACGGCTCGCAGAGATCGGCGTAACGTGTGTCACTTAGCTGCGCCGGTCGTTCCGGCGTGGTCGTTGGTGTGCGCTTGACGTGGCAGCGGGTGCGGGTTCGCCGGTCCGCGTGCCGACCGGAGAAGATCAGCCCGCCCGTACGGGCCCGTCGAGGAGACGACTCGAATGACATCAACGGCAACGAAGCCGCGGGGAGCGCGGGCGCGCGCCGCGATCGCGGCGAAGACGTTGCGTACCGACCGGTGGTGGCTCGCCCCGCTGATCACCGTGATCGGGCTCAGCGCCTGGGTCGCGTACGCGACGGTCCGGGTCTTCATGCACAAGTGGTACTGGGTCGACGAGTTCCACTACCTGACCCCGTTCTACTCGCCCTGCGTCACGGAGCGGTGTGTGGAGGGCGCCTCGCACTTCGGCCGCTTCCTGCCGGGCTGGTGGATCATCCCGGACGCCGCGCTGACCCTGCCGTTCCTGCTGCTGTTCCGGCTCACCTGCTACTACTACCGCAAGGCGTACTACCGGTCGTTCTGGCTGTCGCCGCCGGCCTGTGCGGTGCCGGACGGTCACGCCTCGTACGGCGGCGAGACCCGGTTCCCGCTGCTCGGCCAGAACCTGCACCGCTACTTCTTCTACGCCGCCGCGATCATCTCGCTGATCAACACCTGGGACGCGATCCTGGCCTTCCACTCGCCGAAGGGCTTCGGCTTCGGGCTGGGCAACATCGTCCTGCTGGTCAACGTGGTGATGCTCTGGGCGTACACGATCTCCTGCCACTCCTGCCGGCACATCATCGGCGGCCGACTCAAGCACTTCTCCAAGCACCCGGTGCGCTACCGGGCCTGGACGGGTGTGTCCTGGCTGAACGTCCGGCACATGCAGCTCGCCTGGATCACGCTCGGCACGCTGGCGCTGACCGACTTCTACGTCATGGCGATCGCGGCCGGCTGGTTCAACGACCTGCGGTTCATCAACTAAAGGGCCCCTGACATGACCACTACCACGCGAATCGAACGACACCACTACGACGTCGTCGTGATCGGGGCCGGCGGCGCCGGCCTGCGCGCGGCGATCGAGGCCCGGCTCGCCGGCAAGAAGACCGCAATCATCTCCAAGTCGCTGTTCGGCAAGGCGCACACGGTGATGGCCGAGGGCGGCGCCGCCGCCGCGATGGGCAACGTGAACAGCCGGGACAACTGGCAGGTGCACTTCCGCGACACCATGCGCGGCGGCAAGTTCCTGAACAACTTCCGGATGGCCGAGCTGCACGCGAAGGAGTCGCCGCAGCGGATCTGGGAGCTGGAGACGTACGGGGCGCTCTTCGACCGCACCAAGGACGGCAAGATCTCCCAGCGCAACTTCGGCGGCCACGAGTACCCCCGGCTGGCCCACGTCGGCGACCGGACGGGTCTGGAGCTGATCCGCACCCTCCAGCAGAAGATCGTCTCGCTCCAGCAGGAGGACCAGCGGGAGCACGGCTCGTACGACGCCCGGATCAGGGTGTTCTCCGAGACCACCATCACGGAGCTGCTGCTCGACGGTGACCGGATCGCCGGGGCGTTCGGCTACTACCGGGAGTCCGGCGAGTTCGTCCTCTTCGAGGCGCCGGCCGTGGTGCTGGCCACCGGCGGCGTCGGACGCTCCTACAAGGTCACTTCGAACTCCTGGGAGTACACCGGGGACGGTCACGCGCTGGCGCTGCGCGCCGGGGCGACGCTGATCAACATGGAGTTCCTCCAGTTCCACCCGACCGGCATGGTCTGGCCGCCCTCGGTGAAGGGCATCCTGGTCACCGAGTCGGTCCGCGGTGACGGCGGTGTGCTGCGGAACTCCGAGGGCAAGCGGTTCATGTTCGACTACGTCCCCGACGTCTTCCGCAAGCAGTACGCGGAGACCGAGGAGGAGGCCGACCGCTGGTACACCGACCCGGACAACAACCGGCGCCCGCCGGAGCTGCTGCCCCGCGACGAGGTGGCCCGCGCGATCAACAGCGAGGTCAAGGCCGGCCGGGGCTCCCCCGCCGGCGGCGTCTTCCTGGACATCGCGAGCCGGCGCTCCGGCGACGAGATCCGCCGGCGGCTGCCCTCGATGTACCACCAGTTCAAGGAGCTGGCCGACGTCGACATCACCGCGGAGCCGATGGAGGTCGGGCCGACCTGCCACTACGTGATGGGCGGCGTCGAGGTGGACCCGGACTCGGGCGCCGCCTTCGGCCACGTACGCGGGCTCTTCGCCGCCGGTGAGGTCTCCGGCGGCATGCACGGCTCCAACCGACTGGGCGGCAACTCGCTGTCCGATCTGCTGGTCTTCGGCAAGCGGGCGGGCGGGCACGCGGCGAGCTACGCCGACGGGCTGCCGGCCCGGCCGAAGGTGGCCGTGGCCGCGGTCGAGGCCGCCGTGGAGACGGCGCTGGCCCCGCTGCAGCGGGACACCGGCGAGAGCCCGTACACCCTCCAGCAGGATCTCCAGGCGGTGATGGGGGACCTGGTAGGGATCATCCGCCGTGAGGGCGAGCTTGAGGACGCGCTCAGCAGGCTGGCTGAGCTGCGCGAACGCGTGGCCAAGGTGAGCGCGGCCGGCGGGCGGCGCTACAACCCGGGCTGGCACCTGGCCCTGGACCTGCGCAACATGCTGGTGGTCTCGGAGTGCACCGCGAAGGCGGCGCTGGAGCGGCAGGAGTCGCGCGGCGGGCACACGCGGGAGGACTATCCGGCGATGGAGCCGAAGTGGCGGCAGGTCAACCTGGTCTGCGCGCTGGACGGCGACACCGTGCGGCTGATCCGCAAGCCGCTGCCGAAGATGCGGCCGGAGCTGATCGGCCTCTTCGACCGGGCGGAGCTGGCCAAGTACCTCACCGACGAGGAGCTCGCTGACTTCGACGCTCTCGTCCCCGACGCTGGAGAGGCGGACAACCGATGAGCGCGAAGCGTCAGTTCCGGATCTGGCGGGGCGACGAGACCGGCGGCGACCTGCAGGACTACATGGTCGAGGTCAACGAGGGCGAGGTCGTCCTCGACATCATCCACCGCCTTCAGGCCACCGACGCGCCCGACCTGGCGTGCCGCTGGAACTGCAAGGCCGGCAAGTGCGGCTCGTGCTCCATGGAGATCAACGGCAAGCCGCGGCTGGGCTGCATGACCCGGATGTCGACCTTCGGCGACGAGGAGACCGTCACGGTCACCCCGCTGCGGACGTTCCCGGTGATCCGGGACCTGGTCACGGACGTCTCGTTCAACTACGAGAAGGCCCGGGAGACGCCGGCGTTCGCCCCGCCGGAGGACGTGGCGCCGGGCGACTACCGGATGCAGCAGGTCGACGTCGAGCGCTCGCAGGAGTTCCGCAAGTGCATCGAGTGCTTCCTGTGCCAGACCGTCTGCCACGTGATCCGCGACCACGACGAGAACAAGCAGGCGTTCTCGGGGCCGCGGTACTTCATCCGGGCGGCCGAGCTGGACATGCACCCGCTGGACACCCGGACCGACCGCAAGGAGTACGCGCAGGCCGAACAGGGCCTGGGCTTCTGCAACATCACCAAGTGCTGCACCGAGGTCTGCCCCGAGCACATCAAGATCACTGACAACGGGATCATCCCCATGAAGGAGCGGGTCGTCGACCGCAGGTACGATCCCCTTGTGTGGCTTGGTAGCAAGATCTTCCGTCGGGGCGAGACGCCCCAGACCAGCGTGACCACCGCCCGCCAGGGCTCGGCGACGCCGCCGAGTACGAGCCGGGGCGGGGTCCACTCGCACGCGGGTGGCTCCCACGACCCGCAGGCCGAGGCGCAGGCACAGAGCGGCGTCAACTGGCACCGGGAGGTGCCCCACCCGACCGCCCCGGCGGTCGACGACCGGGGCCGGCTTCCGCTGACCGAGCTCACCTTCGACCGGGCCGCCGCGCCGTCGCCGTTCGGCGACGACGTGACCTTCCCGCTGCCTCCGGAGCACCTCAACTTCGCGCACCCGGAGCAGGACAAGCACTGAGCACGACCACCAGGACGGGGGCTCCGGCATCGCCGGGGCCCCCGTCCCGCATTTCCGCGTGATCACGAGGTGGGCGGGCGTTTCACCGCCCGGCGGACCCGCCGACCTCGTGGTCAACCGACGGGTGGCCGGGATCCGCGAGCAGGGGGCGGAGCGCGGCGACGATGGGCGCGTCGGCGGGAAGCCAGGTGACCGAGTCCAGCTCGTCGGCGGCCAGCCAGCGCAGCGCCGAGTGCTCCAGCGCCTGTGGCTGATCGTCGTGCAGCAGGCGTGCCGTGTACACCTTGAGCACCGAGCGGCCGTGGGCCATCCGCACGTTGCGGCCGACCCGGTCGCCGACCTCCACGCGTACGGCGAGCTCCTCGGCGCACTCCCGGGCCAGCGCGTCGGTCTCGGCCTCCCCCGGTTCGACCTTTCCGCCGGGAAACTCCCACATTCCCGCCACCTCGGGCGGGGCGGAACGCGCGCAGGCGAGCACCCGCCCGTCCCGGATGATCGCCGCTCCCACGATCACCTTCGGGTCCCGTCGTTCGGCCTGCCCGCCACCATTAGCCCGTTCGGTCCGCACGGGCGTCCAGGGTGCCAGATCAATCGGCGGTTTGGGTACCGTCGCCGTCCGCTAGGCCAACAGAACACGGAAGTGTGGGCGTGGACACCCCTTCCGAGCGGCGACAGACTAGAGGGCACCGACAAGACACGGGATGGCGACGATTTGGCCACAAGCCGGCAACGGCGCTTGGGGGGTGCGGTGATGCGTGTGCTGTTCAACAGCCGGGCCAAGCACGACTACCTTTCCGACGCGTTGACCTTGCTATCTGGTTGGACGCGTGAAGGCGAGCAGATCCGACGGACTCTCGAGATCGACGAGACCCAACACGCGGCGCTGACCGAACGGGTGAAGGTCGTCGCCGACGCGCTGCACCTGCGCCCCGAGATCAGCCGCCGGTCAGACAGTACCCAGATCCGGGTCGGGCACGGTAACGGCGAGCCGCTGACCGAGGGCGAGGTCCTGCTGGCGGCCCGAATCGAGGACGCCTATCGCGCGGTCACGGAGTCCTGACCGCTCCGTTGCGGGACCGTGAGAATTCTGAGGTTTTCCTGAATAGCACCCGGGTATCGATTCGGTGCGGTAGCGGACGACAGGCCGCAACCAACTCGAATCGCTGATATCCCACTTCAGGAGCTGACATGACGACCCCCATTCAGAACCGCGGCACCGACCAGGTCGAGCACGCCGGCCAGCACGATGTCCGCCGCGTGCACCGGCACGGCGACGAGACCAAGCCGTCCTGGAAGACCACCGAGCTGGCGGTCTACCTGCTCGCCGTCATCGGGGTCCTGATCGCCTCGAACGCCGTCGGCGACGGCGCTGCCAACAACGGTGGCGACTACTTCGCCGCCGACAAGGCGTGGTGGTTCATCACCCTGCTGACCATCGGTTACCTGGTGAGCCGCGGCCTGGCCAAGTCCGGCAGCCGCAGCGCGGACCACGACCCGCGCAGCGACCACTGACGTACCCCTGGAAGCCCGCGCTCCCCGTTCTCGGACGGGAAGCGCGGGCTTCCGCGTGGTCGGGCTCATCCGTCAACGGCGTCCTGCGGGTACCAGCGCAGCTCCACCGCGTTGCCGTCCGGGTCCCGCACGTAGATCGAGGTGGCCGAGCCGCGGGCGCCGAAGCGGTCGACCGGCCCGGTCAGCACCGTGAAGACGCCCGAGTCGACCACCTGCGCCCAGTCCAGCGGCGCCACCACCAGGCAGAAGTGGTCGACGTTGGCGCCCCGCCGGTCGCCCCGGACGAGGTCGATGATGCTCTCGGGGCCGATCCGCACCGACGGGAACGGGACGGCGCCGGCCCGCCACTCGTCCACCCGTACCGGCGCCAGCCCGAGCCGGCCGCAGTAGAAGTCCAGCGACCGCTCCACGTCGTCGACGGTCAGCACCAGATGGTCGAAGCCGGTCACCCGCACCGCGCTGCCGTGCCTGCTGGTTCGCTCGCTCACGCCTCCTCCAGCGCGGCCGCCGCGCGCAGCCACTCGGTGAACAGGGCCGGGTCGATGTCGGCGACGCCGCGCAGCTTCACCACCGCCATCGTCCGCGCGGCGGGCACCAGTCGCCCGGACCCGTCGGCGATCTCCTGACCCCGCCACAGTCCGAAGGTGACGTGGGACCCGTACGCCTTGACCAGGCAGACCGGGCGCTGGCCGGGCCGGTCGCCCAGGCCCCACACCGGGTGGCCGTGCCACATCGCGCCGGTCGCCCCGGGCAGGGCGTCCACGATGACGGGCGTCAGCTTCTCCCCGATCTCGCGCAGCGGGTCGGCCAAGCCGGCCAGGTAGTCGTCGATGCTCATCTCGCAGCCTCTCGGTCGAGCGGGTGTCTCTGCCGCATTCACGATCCGCTGTCGGAGGACACCGACCAAGACCGGTTGCCGCTACGATCGTTGACCACAGGTCAACGGTGGGAGCGGCGTGCTGGAGCGGTACGAGGTCGAGACGTTCCTGACGCTCGCCGAGGAGCTGCACTTCGGCCGGACCGCCGAGCGGCTTCGGGTCAGCACCGGCCGGGTCAGCCACGTGATCAAGAAGCTGGAACGCCAGATCGGGGCGCCGCTGTTCGCGCGGACCAGTCGGGTCGTCCGCCTCACCCCCATCGGGCGGCAGCTCGCCGACGAACTCGCCCCACTGGTGGCCGGAATGGACGAGGCGGTCCGCCGCGCGGTCGACGCCGGCCGGGGCGTCACCGGGACCCTGCGGGTGGCGTTCCTCGGCGAGTGGACGGCTCCGGTGCTGCTCCGGGCGGTGGCCCTGTTCTCCGAGCGGCACCCCGACTGCCGGGTGGAGGTGCACGAGGCACAGTTGTCCACCACCCGGTCAGGCCTGCTCGACGGCTCGACCGACGTGCTGATCGCCTCGTACCCGTTCGACGGGATGGTCAACGGCCCGGCGCTACTGACCGAGGACCGGATGCTGGCGGTGCCCGCCGACCACCCGCTCACCCGGGAACGGTCCGTGTCACTGGAGGTGCTCGCCGACCATCCGGTCGTGCAGTACCCGCCCGTGACCTCGGCGGAGTTCAAGCGGGACCGGACCCCGGAGCGCACCCCGTCCGGCCGGCCGGTGCCGACGGGCCCGGCCGGAAACACCTTCTCGGAGATGCTGTCGCTGGTGGCCATGGGCCGGGGCGTGCTGCCGGTGGGCGAGCACACCCGGCGCTACTACCCGCGCCCCGACGTGGCGTACGTGCCGATCCACGACGCGCCGCCGATCCAGCGGGGTCCGGTGTGGCTGGCCAGCAACACCACCGCCCGGGTACGCGAGTTCGTCCGCGCCGCGACCGACGCCAGCAGCACGGACCGATGAGACACGGCGAGTTCCGCCATCCGCGCCTGGTCCAGGTGTACGACGCCGAGTGCCCGTGGGGCCCGGACGACGACTTCTTCCAGGCGGTGGTCGACGAGACCCCCGCCGCCCGGGTCCTCGACCTGGGCTGCGGCACCGGCCGGCTGACCGTCGCCCTCGCCGCCTCTGGCCACACCGTCACCGGCGTCGACCCCGCCGGCGCGTCCCTGGCCGCCGCCCGCGACAGGCCGGGCGGCGAACGGGTGACCTGGGTCGAGGGCACCTCGGCCGTGCTGCCGAGCCGGGCGTTCGACGTGGCGGTGCTGACCAGCCACGTCGCGCAGTTCTTCGTCGACGACGCGGAGTGGGCGCGTACCCTCGCCGATCTGCGGCGGGCGCTGGCGCCCGGGGGCCGACTGGTCTTCGACGCCCGCGACCCGGCGGACCGCCGCTGGGAGCGCTGGAACCCGGTCGACTCCCGGCGGCGCGTCAGGCTGCCGGACGGCGACGAGGTCCGCGCCTGGACCGAGGTGACGGGGGTACGCGAGGGCGCGGTCAGCTTCACCCACCACTACCACTTCCCCGACGGGGAGGAGTTGCTCAGCTCGGCGACGCTGCGCTTCCGCACCGAGGCCCAGCTACGCGACTCCCTGTCCACGGCGGGCTTCACCGTGGACCACATCCACGGGGGCTGGCACCGCGAGCCCGTCGGCCAGGGCGACGGCGAACTCCTCATCGTCGCGCACACCGAAGCCCCGTGATCACTTGATGGCCAGTAGTCGTCTGAGGGCCTGTCGAACTGCTGACCATCAAGTGATCATGGCTGGGGCAGGGCTGGCACCGCCTGCCTAGCCTGATGTGCATGGCGAACATCGCGTACGACCGCAAGGAGCAGGTCCAGCAGATCGAGAGTGGACTCCTCGACGGAGAGCAGATCATCGCCGTCTACGACGCTGTCGGCACCGGCACCGGCTTCATCGGGCTGACCGACCGGCGCGTGATCATCCAGGACCGCTCGTTCGTCGGGAAGCGGCATGCGATCACCAGCATCCCGTACTCGAAGATCACCAGCGTGAGCGTGGTCAGCAACAAGTCCTGGGGTGGCACGTTCTTCTCCACCGGCGCTATCGCGATCCACGTCGGCACGCACACCTACGAGGTGGAGTTCCGTGGCGCGCAGAAGAGCCACCACGTGCACAACGTGATCCTGCACCACATCTCCTGAGCGCCCGGAGCAGCCGCGGGCCCGGCCGAGGTAAATGCCTTGCCGGGCCCCGGCGTCCTCTGGTGTCCTCACCCGACAGCCGCGCGAAGGGAGCAGCCGACATGCCTGACTCAACGAAGTCCCCCCGACCGACCGTCATCCGACCTGAGGAATCGAGACTTCGTGAACAGACCTGCTCCCCTGACCACGGCGCGGCAGCGCGCCACTGACACCAACCCCGGAGGCCGCTGATGTCGGTCTTCGACGATCCCGGCCTCTTCGGCCGCCTGTGGGCCGCCGGCTACGACGACGGACCCAACCCCGACCCGGCGCCGGCCGTGGACTTTCTGGCCGACCTGGCCGATGGCGGCCCGGTTCTCGAACTGGCGATCGGCACGGGCCGGATCGCGCTGCCGCTGGCCGAGCGCGGCCTCGGCGTGCACGGCGTCGAGGCGTCCGAGGAGATGCTGGCGACGATGCGGGCCAAGCCCGGCGGCGACCAGATTCCGGTGGTGGTGGCCGACATGGCGGACGTACCCGTGCCGGGCCCGTTCCGTTTGGCGTACCTCGTCTACAACACGCTGTTCAACCTGGTGGACGCCGAGCGGCAGGCGGACTGCTTTCGCAACGTCGCCCGGGTGCTGTCGCCCGGCGGCGCCTTCGTCGTGGAGGCGTTCGTACCCGACCCGCGCAGCTTCGACTCCGACGAGCAGGTACAGGTCCGTGCCGTGACCGAGGACTCGGCCACGATCCGGCTGCACCGGTACGACCGGTCGGCGCAGCGCTTCATCCGGCAGACCATCACCTTCGACGGCGACGGTGTGCACCTGAAACCCTTCGCCATGCGGTACTGCTGGCCGCACCAGATGGACGAGATGGCGCAGCGGGCCGGGCTCCGGCTCACCGAGCGGTACGCCGACTGGCACCGACGACCGTTCGACGCCGACAGCACGGCCCACATCTCCGTCTACCGGGCCGAATAGCGGCGGTTGGTCGACTCCGGGCCCGGGTCCACCGTGGCGCCGGAGTCGACCTCCGTCAGGGGAGGGGGCGGGCTCCGCCCTGAGCTGATTCTGCTGGTAGCGACCTTTGTTGATGCGCAGGACCTCAGTCGGGTCAGCTGGCACCATGCCACCGCACACCGCGTCGCCCTCCTTCCCGCGCTCCTCGCCCTACTGGCCGGTGGTCAGTCATCCCCTGCTCCGGCGGGTGCTGCCCGGGTTGGCGGTGTCCGCCCTGGGCGACGGGATGGCGGTGGTCGCGGTGACCTGGCTCGCCATCCAGCTCGCACCGCAGGGCCAGCGCGGCACGTGGATCGCCCTCGCGGTGGCGGCGTACACCCTGCCCAGCGCGGCCGGAACCGTCATCTTCGGCCGGCTGCTGCGCGGTCGCAGCGGCGCCCAGCTCGCCGGCTGGGACGCCATCCTGCGGGCCTCCGCGCTCGCGGCGATCCCGCTCGCCCACCTCGCTGGCGTCCTCACCATCGGGCTGTACGTGGTCCTGCTGGCGGCATCCGCGCTGCTGCACTCGTGGGGCTCCGCCGGACGGTTCACCCTGATCGCCGAACTCCTGCCGCAGGCACACCACCTGCCGGCCAACGCGGTGCTCACCACCATCTCCGGGTTCGCCACCATCGCCGGCCCGCCGTTGGCGGGCATCCTGATCGGCTGGGCGGGGCCGGTGTGGGTCATCGCCATCGACGCGGCCACCTTCGCCGTGCTGGCGCTCACCTACCGCCTCGCCCTTCCCGCCGCCGGCCCCGTCCACCGGTACGCCCGCGGCGCCTCGCGGACCGCCGGCTTCGCGGTCATCCGTCACAACCCCGCCCTGCTGGGCCTGCTGGTGCTGAGCCTCGGGTTCTTCTTCCTCTTCGGACCGGTGTACGTCGCCATGCCGATCCACATCACCGATGACCTGCACGCCTCCGCGACGCTTCTCGGCATCTACTACACCGCCTTCGGCGTCGGCGGTCTCGTCGGAGGTCTGGTCGCCGGCCACCTGCGCCGCTGGCCGCTGCGGGCCACCACCATCGGCATCGTCGTCGGGATCGGCGTCGCCATGCTGCCACTCGGCCTGGGCGCACCCGTCGGCCTGTCGCTGCCCGCCTTCGCCCTCGCGGGCCTGATCTGGGCGCCGTACATGTCCACGTCGATGGCGTTGTTCCAGCGCAGCACGTCCACCGCACAGCTCCCGGCGGTGCTGGCCGCGAACGGCGCCATCCTCGTGCTGGCGGTGCCCCTGGGCACCATGCTCGGTGGCCCCCTGGTGGGCGTCATCGGTGCCCGCCAGACGCTGCTTCTCTCCGCCGCGGCGACCGTGGCCCTCGGCCTGATCGCCGGCGGTCTCACGCTGCTGCGTCCCAGGCCCTCCCCCACGGGTTCCCAGCTCGCCTCGCGCGCCTCCAGGCACTGATGACCCGTGCATACGTCGCGGCAGGGCGAGGCGATACGGCCGGAGCCATTACCGCCGACGAGGAAGCACAACGCGCTTCGACCGAGTTCAAACAGTCGCCGATCGGCTCCGACCCACATCACTGACCCGATTCGCCACCCACATCGCGCTACACCGCGCGCTCATGATGGCCAAGGCAGGGGACCGGTCCGGAGGACTGGCATACGCACGACGCGCCTGGGCAACACTGCCAGCAGACCGCCGCTCAAAAACCCTTGGACTCGTGGTACGCGAAGTGGAGCGGGCGGCACGACAACGACACTGAGCTGCCTCAGGCCGGATTCAGACGTTGAAGCGGAACTCCACCACGTCGCCGTCCTGCATGACGTACTCCTTGCCCTCGATGCGGACCTTGCCCGCCGCCTTGGCCGCCGCCATCGAACCAAGCTCGACCAGGTCGTGGTACGAGACCACCTCGGCCTTGATGAAGCCGCGCTGGAAGTCGGAGTGGATGACGCCCGCGGCCTCCGGCGCGGTGGCGCCGACCGGGACGGTCCAGGCCCGCGCCTCCTTCGGTCCGGCGGTCAGGTACGTCTGGAGCCCCAGGGTGCGGAAGCCGACCCGGACGAGCTGGTTGAGACCGGGCTCGTTCTGCCCGATCGACTCCAGCAGCTCGCGGGCCTCCTCCTCGGGCAGGTCCACCAGCTCGGACTCGATCTTGGCGTCCATGAAGACGGCCTCGGCGGGGGCGACCAGGGCGCGCAGTTCGTCGAGGAACGCGGCGTTGGCCAGCTCGGCCTCGTCGACGTTGAAGACGTACAGGAAGGGCTTGGTGGTGAGCAGGTGCAGCTCGCGCAGGTGCTCCAGCTCGATCTTGGCGGCGGCGGCCCCGGAGTACAGGGTGGTGCCGCCGTCGAGCACCTCGATGGCCGCCTTCGCGGCGGCGACCGCGGCCAAGCGGTCCTTGCGGAGCTTGGCCTCCTTCTCCAACCGGGGCAGCGCCTTGTCCAGGGTCTGCAGGTCGGCGAGGATCAGCTCGGTGTTGATCGTCTCGATGTCGTCGGCCGGGGAGATCTTGCCGTCGACGTGCACCACGTTCGGGTCGGAGAAGGCCCGCACCACCTGGCAGATCGCCGAGGCGTCGCGGATGTTGGCCAGGAAGGCGTTGCCCCGGCCCTGCCCCTTCGACGCGCCGCGGACCAGGCCGGCGATGTCGACGAACGACACCGGGGCCGGCAGGACCTTCTGCGAGGAGAAGATCTCGGCCAGCTTGCCCAGCCGCTCGTCGGGCAGCCCGACCACGCCGACGTTGGGCTCGATGGTGGCGAACGGGTAGTTCGCCGCCAGCACGTCGTTCTTGGTCAACGCGTTGAAAAGCGTGCTCTTGCCGACGTTGGGCAGGCCGACGATGCCGATGGTGAGACTCACGACGGGCCAGCTTACGCCGGTGGTGTCCGGGCCGGTCCACGCGGCTCGGTTTCCGGCCGCGCCGGGCCTGCCCGAGCTGGCCGACCCGGGCGTGGGGCGGCCGTCAGCCGAGCAGGCGTGGGGCGATGACCGCCTCCCGGACGCTGCCGTCCGCGCCGCGGCTGACCTCGTACGCCGAGACGCCCTCGCGGTCGGCGACCGCCTCCACCAGGCGGGTGCCCCGGTAGACCAGCCCGACCCCGTCGTCGGTGCAGTGGCTGGTGGGCAGCGTCCCGTCGCCGACCAGCTCGTGCATCAGCGGTCGACGCTGGCCTTCGCTGTCGTAGTGCACCCCGTTGCCGTACGGCAGCCAGCCCAGGCTCTCGGTGTAGCCGCGCAGGCGGGGGCCGAAGCTGTCGGTGGCGCCGCCCACGTGCCAGCAGATCGAGCCGGCGGAGACGCCGCCCAGCACCACGCCGGCCTGCCAGCACTCGTGCAGGATCTCGTCGAGCCCGTGCACCCGCCAGACCGCGACCAGGTTGGCCACGCTGCCGCCGCCCACCCAGATCACATCCTGGGCGAGCAGGTGGGCACGGACGTCCTCGACGTTCGGCATCGGGAACAGGGCGAGATGCGACAGCCGGAACCGGGTGTCGGCGAACGCGCCGTAGATGGCCGTCAGCGAGGTGGGCTGGTCCCCGACGGCCTGCCCGAGGTAGCAGATGCGCGGCTGCGGGCCGGCCTCGGCCAGCTCGGCCGCCAGCTCGAAGACCGGGCCGGGACGCAGGTCCATGGGGCCGCGGTCGCCTCGGAAGAAACCCATGCTGGTGGCGAGGATGGTCGGTTCGCTGGCGGGCACGTGGGCGTCCTTCCGTCGGTGCGGGACGGCGTTCATCCTGCCGCAGCCGGCCGCCGGCCGATCACCCGCCCGCGCGGCCCCGGCTCCGGCCGGCGAGACGCCGACTCAACCAGCGCGGCGCTGGCGGGGCACCAGGGCCAGCGCGCCAACGATCGGCCGGCCGGGCTCGGCCGGCTGACCCTCGGCGGGCTTGCCCTCGGTCTGCTCTCCGGCGGGCGTCGTGCCGGTCGGCTGGTCGCGGGCGGCCACCTCCCCCTCGGGCCAGTGGACCGGGGACAGCTCTCCCGGGGGCAGTTGCGCGGCGGCGGCGCGGGGCAGGGTGAACCGTTCGGCGGCAGCCGGGCCGGCCAGGACCGACTCGCGCAGCATCCAGCGCACCTCGTCGGCCGTCCAGCCCAACCCTGGCCGGGCGGCGATCTCCCGGACCAGCCGCCGGCCGACCCGGGTGTCGTCGTCGTAGAAGCGCATGCACCAGTGGTGCGTCCACATGCCGAGCGCCCGCAGGCCCGCGTCGTCCAGCGAGCGGGCCAGCCGGCCGCAGGAGGTGTTGGCGAAGGTCTCCTCGGCGTCGGCCGCCCGGTCCCGCTCGATCGCGCCGACGGCGGCCGGTGCGACGGCCCGCATCCGGCGGTAGAAGGACTGCGCCACCGCCCGGGGCAGCGGCGGGAACGCGCCCTGTGTCGACGCCGCCGCCCGACCCGCCACGCTCGCCATCGCCGCACCCCTTCTTGAGTTGGTGGCCGGACGTTACCCCCCACGACCGACACTTTCGGGCGGAAAATCCGTCCACGAACGTGGATAGCGAGGATGACCTGGGGCGTCTGTATCGGTGACAAGGAAACGGGGGTGATGGGTGGACGAGGACGAGCGAGCCCGGTTGGCCGAGTTCGTCGCCAGCCGGACTCCGGCGCTGATGCGGGTCGCGTACCTGCTGACCGGGAACCGCAGCGCCGCCGAGGACCTGTTCCAGTCGGCGTTGGCGCGAACCATCCCGAAGTGGGGAGGCATCCGGCACGCCGACCCGGAGGGGTACCTGCGCGTGGTGATGTACCGCGAGCAGGTCAGCTGGTGGCGGCGACTGCGCCGATGGCGGGAGACGCCACTCAACCAGGCGGACGAACCGGTCGGCGCCGATCCGAGCGGCGGGTCGGACGTGCGGTTGGCGATGCGCGCCGCGCTGCGCCACCTGCCACCGGCGCAGCGCGCGGTGGTGGTCCTGCGCTACTACGAGGACCTGCCCGAAGCACGGGTCGCCGAGCTGCTGGGCTGCTCGGTCGGCACCGTGCGCAGCCGTACCCACCGGGCGGTCACAAGACTGCGGGAACTTCTGCCGGAGACCGAACTGCTGGAGGTACGGCGATGACCGACTCCTTCGAGCACCTCATCCGCTCCACCCTCACCGACCTGGCCGAGGAGGCACCGATCGTGCATGACCAGTTGAGCCGAGCGGAACGGCGGGTGCGCAACCGGCGCCGGGCCACGGTGACGATGGGGGCGTTGGGCACCCTCGCGGCCATTGTGATCGCCACCCCGCTCGCCCTCGCGGGGACCGGCTCGGACCAGCCCCGACCGGCCGCGCCCAACCCCGCGGTCGAGCCCAGCCTGCCCGTACCCACCCCGTCCGGACCGGCGGTCGGGCCGGGGCCGGTCGCGCCGAGCCCGTCGGGCGAGCCGGGCCCGCCCGGTGTGCCCGGCCGGTCTAGTGTGCCGGGCCCGCCTGGTGTGCCGGGCCCGCCCGGTGTGCCGGGCCGGCCTTGGCCGACCGTCGAGCCGAGCCCGTCCGGGCCGGTCGCTGTGCCCGGGGCGCCCGGCGGTGCGCCTGGGGCGCCGGGCGTGCCGAGCCCAGTGAGCCCGGCGGTCGAGCCGAGCCCGTCCGGGCCTCCCGGCGTGCCGAGCCGGGTGAGCTGATCAGACCCGGTCAGGTCGGGCGGTCTACCGTCCGGCCTGACCGGCTGGAGGTTCGTCCTGGTCGGCCGCGTCGGCGCCGAGCCGCCGATGGCTCCAGTCGATCAGCGGCTGGAGCAGCGTCATCAACTCCCGACCGTCCTGGGTCGGCCCGTAGCGGATCTGCACCGGTGACGTCGGAATGACGGTCCGCTCGATCAACCCGTCGCTCTCCAACTCCCTGAGTCGCTGGGCGAGCAGCCGATCGGAGATGCCGGCCACTGCCCCCCGGTACTCGTCGCCGGCCGGGCCGACGGCGCGTACGTCAACTTCGAGAGCCGGCCGGACCCGGCCGCGTTCGCCCGGATCTATCCGGGTGAGACCGGCGCCCGGGTGCGGCGGCTCTGGCGACGGTACGACCCCGACGGCGTGTTCCGGCCGGCCCTGCTGACCGGCCAACCCGCACGGTCGGGCCAACCCGCACGGTCCGGCCAGTCCGCGCGGTCCGGCCAGTCCGCGCGGTCCGGCCAGTCCGCGCGGTCCGGCCAGCCCCACCGGCGCCGCCGCTGACGGCCACCCGCGCCGGCCGTTGCCCAGATGGCTGCACGCCCAGGTCCGATTCCCGCCAGCCGGGAGCCCGGCGAGCGGGGCATCATCGGTGGCGTGGAGATGGACTTCGAGCGGTGCTACCGGGCTGTGGACAGCCGTGACCAGCGGTTCGACGGCTGGTTCTACACCGGCGTGACGTCAACCGGGATCTACTGCCGGCCGTCCTGCCCGGCGACCACGCCCAAGCGACAGAACGTCCGGTTCTTCCCGTCCGCCGCCGCGGCACAGGGTGCCGGCCTACGGGCCTGCCGCCGCTGCCGACCGGACGCCGCGCCCGGCTCGCCGCAGTGGGACGTTCGCGCCGACGTGGTCGGCCGGGCGATGCGGCTGATCGCCGACGGGGTGGTCGACCGGGACGGCGTCCCCGGGCTGGCCTCCAAGCTCGGCTACACCGAGCGGCACCTGCACCGGATGCTGCGCGCCGAGATGGGAGCGGGGCCGCTCGCGCTGGCCCGGGCCCAACGGGCGCAGACCGCCCGGATCCTGATCGAGACGACCGGCCTCGGGATGGCCGAGATCGCGTTCGCCGCCGGCTTCGGGAGCGTCCGGCAGTTCAACGACACGGTCCGGGAGGTGTACGGGATCGCCCCGTCCGAGCTGCGGGCGGCCCGTGGCCGGCACGAGGCGCCGGTCGGGGCGGGGACCATCACGCTCCGGCTGGCGTACCGGCCGCCGCTGCACGCCCGCGCGCTGCTGGACTTCCTCGCGGTGCGGGCGCTGCCCGGCGTGGAGGAGGTCCGTGACAGGACGTACCACCGGGGGTTGCGGTTGCCGCACGGCGCCGGCCAGGTGGCGCTGACCCCGGCGGACGGGCACGTGGCGGCGACGCTGCGCCTGGCCGACCTGCGCGACCTGGCGCCGGCCGTGGCCCGCTGCCGCCGGCTGCTCGACCTGGACGCCGACCCGGCCGCCGTCGACGCCACGCTCGCCGCCGACCCGGCGCTCGCCCCGGCGGTCGCCGCCGAACCGGGCATCCGGGTTCCCCGCGCGGTGGACGGCTTCGAGCTGGCGGTCCGCGCCATCATCGGTCAGCAGGTCTCGGTCACCTCCGCCCGCACCACCCTCACCCGCCTGCTGTCCGCCCGCGACCGCGTCGACGGGAGCCTGGAGCCCGGTCAACCTGATGATCAGCGAGGCGAGAGCGGCGCGGGCGGCCTCCGCGGCTTTCCCAGCGCGGAGGACGTGCTCGGGATGCCGGACGCGGCGTTCGGAATGCCGGTCGGGCGGCGGGAGACCGTACGCGCGCTGGCCCGGGCGGTGGCCGACGGGGAGCTGGACCTGGCGCCCGGCGGCGACCGGGAGGAGACGGTCCGACGGCTGCTGGCGCTGCCCGGCATCGGCCCGTGGACCGCCGGCTACCTGGCCATGCGCGCCTTCGGCGACCCGGACGTCCTGCTCCCCACCGACCTGGCGGTCCGACGCGGCGCGGCCGCGCTCGGCCTGCCCGACACCCCGAAGACCCTCGACGCGTACGCCGAACGTTGGCGCCCCTGGCGGTCCTACGCCACGATCAGACTCTGGAGAGCGGCATGACCATCGACAGCACCGTGCTGAACACCCCGACCGGCCCGCTGAGCATCCTCGCCGGCCCGGACGGCGACGTCCGGGCGGCGGGCTTCACCCCGGACCCGGCGGCGCTGCTGCCCCTGGTCCACCCCACCCTGCGGGCGCCGCTGCGGCAGCGGGCCGACCTGGGTCCGGTCAGCGTGGCCGTCCGGTCCTACCTGGACGGCGACCTCACCGCCATCGACGCGGTGCCGGTCCGGCAGGTGACCGCGGGCGAGTTCATGGCGCACGCCTGGCAGGTGCTGCGCGAGGTGCCTCCGGGCACCCCGGTCACCTACACCGGGTACGCGGCGCTGGCCGGCCGACCGCCGGCCGTACGCGCGGCCGCTGCCGCCTGCGCCCGCAACGCGGCGGCGCTGTTCGTGCCCTGCCACCGGGTGCTGCGCACGGACGGCACGCTCGGTGGCTACCGCTGGGGGCTGGACGTGAAGAAGTGGCTTCTCGGTCATGAGCGACGGTTGACAGCAAGCTGACACAAGGATCGACACCTGTTGACGCTACCGTCGGGTAGTGCTTGTGGAGAGCGACGGCGACCCGGCCGCCCGGGTCGCCGCGGGCCCTCACCCCGTGCACAACCTCTGGCGGTTGCGCCGCTACCTGCGCCCGTACGCCGCCCAGTTCGCCTGGCTGCTGGTCGCCGGGCTCGCCGGCACCGCCGCCGGGATCGCCGTCCCGCTGGTGGTGCAGCGGGTGGTGGACGGGCCGGTGGCCCGACGCGATCCCGCCGGCCTGCTCCAGCTCGGCGCCCTGGCGCTGCTGCTCGGCGTGGCCGAGGCGGTGCTCATCTTCATCCGCCGGTGGGTGCAGTCCTCCTCGGCGATCGGCATGGAGGCGGCGCTGCGCGCCGACGTGTACGCCCACCTGCAACGGTTGTCGACGGGCTTCCACGACCGCTGGCAGTCCGGCCAGCTGCTGTCCCGGATCACCAGCGACCTGTCGGTGATCCGCCGGTTCCTCTCCTTCGGCGTGTTCTTCCTGGTGCTCAACCTGACCACCTACCTGGTGGTGGTGCTGCTGCTGATCCACCTGCACCCCGCGCTCGGGCTGCTGGTCGCGGCGAGCGCGGTGCCACTGCTGCTGATCAGTCGTCGGTTCGGCCGGCATTACCACGCCGCGTCGCGCCGCATGCAGGACCAGCAGGGCGACGTGGCGACGCTGGTCGAGGAGACCGCGCAGGGCCTGCGCACGATGAAGGCGTACGGCCGGGGGCCCGAGCTGGCCGCCCGCTTCACCGGTGGCGCCCGGACCCTGCACGACACCGGCGTACGCAAGGGCCGGCTGCTGGCCAACACGGCGGGGCTGCTCGACCTGGTGCCCAACCTGACGCTGGGCGTGGTGCTGGTGGCGGGTGCGGCCGCCGCCGCGCGGGGCGTGCTCACCATCGGCGAGCTGGTGGCGTTCGCCAGCCTCCAACTGATGCTCATCTGGCCGGTGCAGTCGCTGGGTTGGATCATCGCCAACGGCCAGGAGGCGGCCACCGCCGCCGACCGGATCCAGGAGGTGCTGGACACCCGGCCGCAGATCGTGGACTCTCCCGGCGCGCTCGCCCTGCCCCGCGAGGCGGTCCACGGCCGGCTCCACTTCGAACGGGTCGCGTTCCGCTACCCGGGCACCGCCGCACCCGTGCTGGACGGGGTCGACCTGACCATCGAGCCGGGCGAGACGCTGGCCCTGGTGGGCGCCACCGGCAGCGGCAAGAGCACGCTGCTGTCCCTGGTGCCCCGGCTGCACGAGGTGACCGGCGGCCGGATCACCCTGGACGGGCACGACCTGCGGGAGCTGCGCCTGGACTCGCTGCGCCGCCTGGTC
The DNA here is from genome assembly GCF_003172955.1 of Micromonospora acroterricola. GTDB lineage: Bacteria > Actinomycetota > Actinomycetes > Mycobacteriales > Micromonosporaceae > Micromonospora > Micromonospora acroterricola. Next base: position 20,263 of record NZ_QGKR01000203.1, read on the forward strand.
GGGGTGGCGTTCGAGGAACCCACGCTGTTCTCCATGTCGGTGCGGGAGAACCTCACCCTGGGCCGTCCGGACGCCGGCGACGACGAGGTCCGGGCGGCCCTCGCGCTGGCCCAGGCTGACTTCGCGTACGACCTGCCGTGGGGGTTGGCAACCCGGGTGGGTGAGCAGGGGTTGTCCCTCTCCGGCGGGCAGCGGCAGCGGCTGGCCCTGGCCCGGGCGGTCCTCGGCCGTCCGGCGCTGCTGGTGCTGGACGACCCGCTGTCCGCCCTCGACGTGCACACCGAGGCGCTGGTCGAGGCGGCGCTGCGGCGGGTCCTGCGCAACAGCACCGCGCTGCTGGTGGTGCACCGGCCGTCGACGATCGCGCTGGCCGACCGGGTCGCCCTGCTCGACGGCGGGCGGATCGCGGCGATCGGCCGGCACTCCGAGCTGCTGGCCACCGTGCCGGCCTACCGGGCGCTGCTCGCCGCCGAGCCGCCGGTCGGGCAGCCACCACCATCCGGCGCCGCGTCGACGGCGTCCCCGGCGGCCACTTCGGACGGACGGGGGTTGGTGCGGTCGTGAGCGTGCCGGAGCAGGCCGAACCGCCCGGGGAGGAACCGGAGCTGACTCGCTGGCGCGGGACGGCCACCGACCCGGAGGCGGACCGGAGCCGGGCCGAGGAGAGCACCCCCGAGGCGGTGGCCCGGCTGCGCCGGCTCAGTCGGACGCTCCTCGCCGACCTGCTCCGCCCACACCGGAGGCGGCTCGGCGCCGCCGTCGGCCTGCTGCTGGCCCAGAACGCGGCCGCGATGGCCGGCCCGTACCTGGTCATGATCGGCATCGACCGGGCCATCGCGCCGTTGCGGGCCGGTGACGCCAGGCCGCTGGTCGCCGTCGCCGGGGCGTTCGCCGCCGCCGCGGTGACCGAGTACGTGGCCCGCCGCGGGTTCCTCGCCCTCTCCGCACGGATCGGCCAGGCCGTCCTGCTGGACCTGCGGCGGCGGGTGTTCGGGCACTTCCTGCGACTGTCGGTGGGCTTCCACGAGCGGTACACCTCCGGCCGGATGGTCTCCCGGCTCACCAGTGACCTGGACTCGATAGCCGAACTGGTCGACGGCGGAATCGACAGCCTGGTGCTGGCCGCGCTGTCGATCCTGTCGGTGGCGGCCATCCTGCTCTGGCTGGACCTGCCGCTGGCCGCCGTCACGCTGTTCGCGTTCCCGTTCCTGTTCTGGCTCTCCCGCTGGTTCGCCCGCGCGTCGGCCAGCGCGTACCGACGGACCCGGGAGGCCATCGCGCTGGTCATCGTGCACTTCGTCGAGTCGATGCGGGGCATCCGGGCGGTGCAGGCGTTCCGCCGGGAGCCCCGCAACCAGCGCATCTTCGTGGCACTCGGCGACGACTACCGGCAGGCCAGCCTGCACGCGTTCCGCCTGATCGCCACGTACTCCCCGGCGATCAAGCTGATCGGCAACGTCACGGTGGCTGTGGTGCTCTGCTACGGCGGCTGGCGGGTGCTCGGCGGGCAGACCGAGGTCGGCGTGCTCGCCGCGTTCCTCCTCTACCTGCGTCGCTTCTTCGAGCCGATGCAGGAGCTCAGTCAGTTCTACAACTCGCTCCAGTCGGCCACCGCGGCGCTGGAGAAACTGGCCGGCGTGCTGGACGAGCGGCCGGCGGTCGCCCAACCGGCCCGGCCCGTGCCGCTGCCGACCGGCGCCGGCCGCGGTGAGGTCGTCTTCGGGGCGGTCTCCTTCGGCTACCGCGCCGACACCCCGATCCTCTCCGGTGTGGAGCTGACCGTGCCCGCCGGGCAGACGGTCGCGTTGATCGGGCCGACCGGCGCGGGCAAGTCGACCGTCGCCAAGCTCGTCGCCCGGTTCCACGACCCGGACAGCGGCACGGTCCGGCTGGACGGCATCGACCTGCGTGCGGTCGGCGACGCCGACCTGCGCCGCGCGGTGGTGCTGGTCACCCAGGAGAACCACCTGTTCAGCGGCACCGTGGCCGAGAACATCCGGTTCGGCCGGCCGGGCGCCGACGACGCCGCGGTGCAGGCCGCCGCCCGGGCGATCGGCGCGCACGAGTTCATCACCGCGCTGCCCGACGGGTACGCCACGCAGGTGCACCGGCGCGGCGGCCGGCTCTCCGCCGGGCAGCGGCAGCTGGTCGCGTTCGCCCGGGCGTTCCTGGCCGACCCGACCGTGCTGATCCTGGACGAGGCCACGTCCTCGCTGGACGTGCCGACCGAGCGGCTGGTGCAGCGGGCGCTCGGCACCATCCTGCGGGACCGGACCGCCCTGGTCATCGCGCACCGACTCTCCACCGTGGAGACCGCCGACCGGGTGCTCGTCCTCGACGGTGGGCGAGTCGTCGAGGACGGCCCGCCCGCCGTGCTGGCCGAGGCCGACGGCCGGTACGCCGCACTGCGCCGGCAGTGGCGCGAGTCGCTGGTCTAGGCGACGGCTTCGCCGACGGACGCGCGCCGGTTCGCGTGTTCGGGCGCAACTACGTCGCCTGGCACCCGCCTGGTGCCTACGATCGCAGGATGACCGACACGGCGAGGACGGCCCGCGCCGGCGTCCCCGAGCGTCCGACTCTGGACGGGCTCGAGGAGACCTGGGCGCGCCGCTGGCAGGAGGAGGGCACGTACGCGTTCGACCGCTCGAAGCAGCGGACGGACGTGTACGCGATCGACACCCCGCCGCCGACCGTATCGGGCGAGCTGCACATGGGGCACGTCTTCTCGTACACGCACACCGACACCGTCGCTCGCTACCAGCGGATGCGCGGCAAGGCCGTCTTCTATCCGATGGGCTGGGACGACAACGGCCTGCCCACCGAGCGCCGGGTGCAGAACGTGTACGGGGTGCGGTGCGACCCGGCGCTGCCGTACGACCCGGTGTGGCGGCCACCGGCGACCCCGGTCGACGAGGCGGCGCGCCGCGACCCCACCCCGATCTCACGGCGCAACTTCATCGAGCTGTGCGAGCGGCTGACGGTCGCCGACGAGCAGGTCTTCGAGGCGCTCTGGCGACGGCTGGGGCTCTCGGTCGACTGGTCGCTGACGTACACCACGATCGGCCGGGTGGCCCGGGCGACCAGCCAGCGGGCGTTCGTGCGCAACGTGCTCCGCGGCGAGGCGTACCAGGCGGAGGCGCCGACGCTGTGGGACGTCGGTTTCGCGACCGCGGTCGCGCAGGCCGAGCTGGAGGACCGGGAACGCCCCGGCGCCTACCACCGGCTGCGGTTCACGGGGCCCGACGGGCGGGAGGTGCTCATCGACACCACCCGGCCCGAGCTGCTGCCGGCCTGCGTGGCGCTGGTCTGTCACCCCGACGACGAGCGGTACGCCGACCTGGTGGGCGGGACGGTGCGCAGCCCGCTGTTCGACGTCGAGGTGCCGGTGTACGCCCATCCGCTCGCCGACCCGGCCAAGGGCACCGGCGTCGCGATGGTCTGCACGTTCGGCGACCTGACCGACGTGACCTGGTGGCGGGAGCTGCGGCTGGAGACCCGGGTGGTGATCGGCCGGGACGGCCGGCTGCTCCCCGAGCCGCCGGCCGGGGTGCCCGCGCAGCCGTACGCGGCGCTGGCCGGGCAGACCGTCAACGGCGCCCGACGGGAGATCGTCGGGATGCTCGCCGACGCGGGTGACCTGATCGGCGAGCCGCGCCCGATCACCCACCCGGTGAAGTTCTACGAACGCGGCGACCGGCCATTGGAGATCGTCTCGACCCGGCAGTGGTATGTGCGCAACGGCGGACGGGACGACGATCTGCGGGCGGCCCTGCTGGCCCGGGGCGAGGAGCTGCGCTGGGTGCCGGCGCACATGAAGCACCGGTACGACCACTGGGTGACCGGCCTGACCGGCGACTGGCTGGTCAGCCGGCAGCGCTTCTTCGGGGTGCCGGTGCCGGTGTGGTACCGGCTCGACAGCGCTGGCGAGCCGGACTGGTCCCACCCTCTCACGCCGGACGAGTCCGCGCTGCCGGTCGATCCGTCCACCGACCCGGCGCCCGGCTACGACGAGTCGCAGCGCGGCCGGCCCGGCGGCTTCGTCGGCGACCCGGACGTGCTGGACACCTGGGCCACCTCGTCGCTGACCCCACAGATCGTCGGCGGCTGGGAGACCGACCCGGAGCTGTTCGCCCGGGTCTTCCCGATGGACCTCCGCCCGCAGGGGCAGGAGATCATCCGGACCTGGCTCTTCGCCAGCGTGGTCCGTTCGCACTTCGAGCACGGGGTGCTGCCCTGGCGGGACACCGTGCTCTCCGGCTGGATCCTCGACCCGGACCGGAAGAAGATGGCGAAGTCCAAGGGAAACGTGGTCACCCCACTGGCGCTGCTCGAACAGCACGGCTCGGACGCGGTGCGCTACTGGGCCGCCAGCGGCAAACCCGGCATGGACCTGGCGTTCGACCCGGCGCAGATCAAGGTCGGGCGGCGGCTGGCCACCAAGCTGCTCAACGCGTCGAAGTTCGCGCTCGGGCTGGGCGCCGCGGACGCGCTGCGCGCCCCGGCCACCGCTCCGCTGGACCGGGCCATGCTCGCCGAACTGGCGACCGTGGTCACCGCGGCGAGCGCCGCCTTCGAGTCCTACGACCACACGGCGGCGTTGCAGGCGACCGAGGCGTTCTTCTGGCGGTTCTGCGACGACTACATCGAGCTGGTCAAGGAACGCGCGTACGGCACCGGAGAGGCCGCCGACTCCGCCCGGGCCGCGCTGGCCTCGGCGCTGTCGGTGCAGTTGCGGCTGTTCGCGCCGGTGCTGCCGTACGTCACCGAGGAAATCTGGTCCTGGTGGCGGTACGGCTCGGTGCACCGGGCGCCGTGGCCCACCACGCACGAGGTGGCCCGGGCGATCGAGGGGACGGGTGAGCCGGCGCTGCTGCGGCTGGCCGGCGACGCGCTCAGCCAGGTGCGGCGGGCCAAGTCGGAGCGGAAGCTGTCGATGAAGGCGGAGGTGCCGCTGGCCGAGGCGCTGGGCCCGGCGACCCTGCTGGAGCAGCTCACCCTGGTCGCCGACGACCTGCGCTCCGCCGGCCGGATCGGCAAGCTCGATCTGCTTCCCGACCGCACCCCGGAGCTGGTCATCGCCTGCGCCTTCTGACCCGCGCGGAAGGCGCCCTCGCGGTGGAGGGCGCCTTCCGCACCGGTCACCAGCCGCCGCGCAGGAAACGCAGGCCGAGGAGGAACGCGACCACGGCGGGCCCGACCAGCAGGGTGATCGCCTGGAGCCGGTACGGCATCCGGTGCCGGGTCAACTCGACCGCGTTGCCCAGCACGATCGCGCCCGCCAGCATCAGGAACACTCCCCACCAGCCGGTCTCCAGGTGGATCAGCTCCACCCGGATCAGTTGCAGGGTCAGGCCGAGCAGCGCGCCGGTGAGCGCGAGCAGGGCCACCGCCCGGTGCAGGCCACGGGCCAGCGGGTGGGCCGCCCGCCACAGGTAGGTGCCGGCGACCGCCAGGCAGGGCAGCACCACCAGCATCGGCCAGCCCCGACCCATCACGCTGAACATCAGCAGCGCGCCCACCGTGAACACCAGCGTGCCGACGCAGGCGATGACGTACCCGGCGAAGGCACGACCCCCACGCCGGGCCAGCAGCGGCCCGCCGCTGGCCGCGATCAGCGCGCCCGGGATCAGGATGAAGCCCGCCCACCAGTGGAACCGGCCGCTGCCCTGTGCGGCCGTAGCGACCGTGGCACAGGCCAGGCCGGCGACCGCCAGGCTGGTCAACCAGGGACGGCTGCTCCGGGAGTACGGCTCAGCCAACGACGTGCGCTCCGCTTCGACGCTCACGCCCACCAGCCTGGCCCGACGCGCCCCGGCCGGTCCATCCGGCCAGCCCTACCGCCCGCCGGTGGCTGGCCGGAACACCGCCCCGCACCGACCTCAGCTCGTCTCGCCGGCCACGCTGAACGAGCGCAGACGGTCGACGGCCAGCACGGTGAAGCCGACGCTGACCAGCGCGGTCATCACCGACGCCACCGGCACCGACACCGTGGTCTCCAGCAGCCCGGTGGGGGCGATCCGGTCGGCGAGAGCGATCACGTACTGCTGGATCGAGAGCACCTTGGTGCCGCTGACGAAGTTGCCCAGCAGCCCCTCCCAGATCAGCACGTAGACCAGGCCGAGGAGCACCGGCCGCCGGGTGACCAGGCTGAGCGCGAGGAACAACGCCGAGTACGCCAGCGCGCCGAGCGCCGCCGCGGCGGCCAGCGCCAGGCCGAGGCGTACCGAGTCGGCCAGCACGCCCGCGACGTAGAGCGGCACCGCGACGGTGACCGCGGTGACCCCGGCCGCGACCGCGAGCTTGGGCAACACGATCTGCCAGCGCGGCAACGGCTTGGTCAGGATGTGCACCACCGTGCCGTCGTCGATCTCCGCGCCCAGCACGCCGGTGCCGATGATGAGCGCCACCACCGGCAGCACCACCGCCAGCCCGAGGCCGACCAGCACCGGCGGGCCCCACTCGCCCGGGTCGACCCCCAGCGACCGGCAGAGCACGGCCAGCCCGAGCAGCACCAACGGCAGCGGGAGCAGCAGCAGGAACCGCCGCCGGCCGAACAGGCCGCGCGCGGTGATCCAGGTAATGGTCGACATGATCTCAGGCCTCCACCAGGTAGGAGAAGACGCTCTCCAGGGACTCGTCGGACGGCACCAGCTGGCGCACCCGGATGCCCCGGGTCAGTGCGATCCGGGGCAGTGCCCGGGTGAAGGCGCCGTAGTCGCCGGCGCGCACGGTCAGACCGGTGCGGTCCAGCTCCACGCCGCTCACCGACGGTTCGGCGATGAGCGCGACGGCCAGCGCCCGGTCGTCGGTGGAGCGCACGGCGAAGACGTGCGGTCGGTTGGTCATCAACCGGCGGATGGTCCGGAAGTCGCCGGACGCCGCCAGCCGGCCGGCCACCATCACCTGCACGGTCCCGGAGACCTGCTCGACCTCCTCCAGGATGTGCGAGCTGAACAGGATGGTCCGGCCCGCGTCGCCGAGGCTGTGCAGCAGCTGCATCATGTGCAGCCGCTGGCGTGGGTCCATCCCGTTGAACGGCTCGTCGAGCAGCAGCACCTCCGGGTCGTGCACCAGCGCGGCGGCCACCCGGGCCCGCTGCCGCATGCCCTTGGAGTACGTGCCGATCCGGCGGTCCTGCGCCGACTCCAGCTCCACCAGGTCGATGGCCCGTCGGGCCGCCGCCGCCGGGTCGGCCAGCCGGTGCAGCTTCGCGCTGGCCAGCACGAACTCGTACGCGGTGAGGAAGCCCTGCACCGCCTCGCGCTCGCTGACCAGCCCCAGCCGCCGGTAGACGTCGGGGTTGCGCCAGGTCGGCGCGTCGTCGAGGGTGACCGTGCCGCGCGACGGGGCGAGGAACCCGGCCATCATGTGCAGCAGCGTCGTCTTGCCGGCGCCGTTCGGGCCGAGCAGCCCGGTCACGCCCGGCCCCAGGGCCATGCTGATGTCGTTGACCGCGACCACGTTGCCGTACCACCGGGACACCCCGGTCAGGCTCAGCGTGCTCATCAGGAGGCGACCTTCCGGTAGCGGGCCAGCAGGAGGGCGGTCGCGCCGGCGACCAGCAGCACCGCGGCCAGGGCGTAGACCGGGCCGAACCCGCCGATCATCATCTCGCCCGGATCGCCCTCGACCAGCAGGTCACCCAGCGACCAGATGCCCACCCCCTGCACCAGCGTGGAGGGCGAGGCGAGCCCGGCCAGCTCGTTGGCGGCGCGCGACGGCAGGATGCTCAGCACCCCGACGATCGGGGTGGTCATCAGGAAGACCGCGACCACGCCACCGGCGGCGAAGGCGCGCTTGCCGGTCAGCGACGCGACCAGCATGCCGACCGAGGCGAAGACCACCGCCCACAGCCCGGCGTAGAGCAGCCCCGGCAGCAGGTCGAGCAGCTCGTTCCACACCCCGCGCATGCCCTGCTTGGTGGTGAACGCGGCACCCAGGAACATCAAGAGCTGCGGCCCGCCGAGCAGCAGCCAGAGCGCGGTGACCAGCGCCAGCAGCTTGGCCAACGCGTAGTCGGAGCGGGGCAGCGGCCGGGAGAAGTACAGCGGCAGCACGCCGCTGCGCAGGTCCCGGGAGACCAGCTCCGGCGCGACGACCGCGACGAAGAAGATGACCAGCCAGCTCATCGCGTCGGCGAACTGGGCGTACGTGGCGACCGGCTCGCCGATCTGGCTGCGTACCGCGGCCAGGGCCACCGCGACCAGGGTGACGATGCCGACCACCAGCCACGGGAAGATCTTGGCCTTGGCGCTGCGCCCGAACCCGAACGCGGTGCGCAGACCGTGCAGGTAGAGCGCGCCGAAGACGTGCCGGCGGCCCAGCCGTGGGCCCTCGTAGCGCTGGTAGCCGATGTCGTGGATGACGCCGGTCGGCGTGGAGCGGACGGCGGCGGTTGACGACTCAGGCATGGGTGAGCTCCCTCGTGGCGAAGAGTTCGGCCACCCGGTGCCGGCGCTGGTCCAGTCGGTGCAGCGGCAGGTCCAGCTCGGCGACCGCGCCGAGGATCAGGTCGTAGGTGGTGTCGTCGGCGAGCGGCACGAGCAGCAGCCGCCCGTCCCGCGCCACCGGCAGGTCGAGGGCGGCGAGCCGGGCGGCCAGCTCCTCGGTGCCCTCGCTGACCTCCACGGCGAGCACGTCGGTGGCCGAGGTCATCGCGGAGATGTGGTCGGCGCGCAGCAACCGGCCGCCGTCGATGGCGATCAGCGTGTCGCAGATTCGTTCCACCTCGCCCAGCAGGTGTGAGCAGACCAGCACGGAGATGCCGAACTCGGTGCCGATGCGGTGCACCAGCGCCAGCATGGCGTCCCGGCCGGCCGGGTCCAGGCCGTTGGTCGGCTCGTCGAGCAGCAGCAGGTCGGGGTCGTGCACCAGCGCCTGGGCCAGCTTCACCCGCTGCTTCATGCCGGTGGAGTAGCCGCCGACCGGGCGGTAGCGCTCCTCGTAGAGCCCGACGTGGCGCAGCGCCTCGGAGGCCCGCTCGCGGGCCGCCGTGCGCGGCAGGCCGCTCATCCGGCCGAGGTGGGTGACCAGCTCGGCGGCGGACAGGTCCGGCGGGAGGCAGTCGTGCTCGGGCATGTAGCCGACGCGGGCGCGGACCGCCGCGGAGTCGACGGTCGGGTCGATGCCGAGCACCGAGACCTGACCGCTGGTCGGGGCGATCAGGCCGAGCAGGATCTTGATCAAGGTGGATTTACCGGCGCCGTTCGCGCCCACCAGGCCGATGATCCCCGGCTCGACGCCGACGGTGAGGTCGGTGAGCGCGGTGACCCGACCTCCGTACGTCTTGGTGAGCGACTGGGTCGCGATCAGTGTCACGCTGCCAGCGTAGGGAGTCGATGGCCACCGTGGGCACCGGCACGCCCCCGGCGCTCCCCTGATCCTGAGGGCGGTCGACCCCTAGGGTGCGTTCGCGAGGCGCGGGCCACGTTTGCGCCGGTCCCGCTTTCGGCCGGACCCCGCCGCCGGAAACGCCCGGTCGGGGTGGCACGATTCACTTCCCGTTCACCGGGCAGTGTTCCGGGGGATATGCGACCGCCGACGCGGAAGGATCGTGATGGTCGACGTGGGCGTCCCCAAGGTGAGTGTCGTCGTGCCGGCGTACAACTGCGGCCGGCACATCGAGAAGCTCGTGGCCTCGCTGCTGCGCCAGTCGCTACCCGCCGACGAGTTCGAAGCGATCTTCGTCGACGACGGCTCGACCGACGACACGGGTGAGCGGTTGGATCGGCTGGCGGCCGCGCACCCGCACATCCGGGTGGTGCACATCGAGAACTCGGGCTGGCCGTCGCGCCCGCGCAACCTGGGCATCGAGCGGGCCCGCGGCGAGTACGTCTTCTTCGCCGACGACGACGACTGGTTCGCCGACCAGGCGCTGGAGCGGCTCTACGACTGCGCGGCCAAGTACGACGCGGACCTGGTGATCGGCAAGATGGCCGGGCACGGGCGGGGCGTGCCCCGGGAGCTGTTCCGCAAGAACCGCTTCGACGCCACGCTCGAGAACGCTCCGCTGATCGACAGCCTGACGTGCCACAAGCTGTTCCGCCGGTCGTTCCTCAACGAGCACGGGCTGCGGTTCCCGGAGGGCGGCAAGCGGCGGCTGGAGGACCACTCGGTGGTGGTGCGGGCCTACTTCCTGTCCCGGCGCACCTGCGTGCTGTCCGACTACACCTGCTACCACCACGCCCAGCGGGGCGACGCGCGCAACGTCACCGCGGCCCGGCTGGAGCCGTCGAGCTACTTCGAGAGCGTGCGCGACGCGCTGGACATCGTGGACGCCAACACCGAGCCGGGACCGCTGCGGGACCGGCTGCACCGGCGCTGGCTGCGCAACGAGATGATCAACCGGCTACGGGGAAAGCGGCTGCTGGACGCCCCCGAGGACTGGCTGGAGCAGGTCGCCCTGGAAACCCAGAAAATCATCCAGGACCGGTTCGCACCCGGCGTCGCCGCCGGCCTGCCGCCGCTGCAAAGGGCGGTGGCGTACCTGACCGAGCGGGGCCGGTTCGCGGACCTGCGCCGCCTGGCCCACTGGGAGGCGGGCATCGCCGGGCACGGCAGGGTCGACGGGTTCGAGCTGGACGACCGTACGGTCACGGTGCGCGTCGCCGCCGAGCTCCGCTCTGGGGGCCAGCCGATCGGCTTCCGCACCGAGAACGGCCGGGACGTGCTGGTGCTTCCGGTCGACGAGATCGCCCCCGAGGTGCTCGACTCCACCGCGCAGGTCCGCAAGGCCCGGCTGGATGTGGTCGCCCGCCGCCGGGAGACCGGGGACGAGATCTTCCTGCCGGTGACCTTTGAGACCGAGCGGGTCGGCGAACCGACCGGGGCGGACTCCGGCCACCTGGTGCACCGGGCCACCACCACGATCGACTTCGGCGCCCTCAACGGCGGCCGGACCCGGGGCAGCTGGCTCCTCAAGGCACGGATCACCAACGCCGGCTGGACCGAGGACGCCCGGCTGCCACTGCTCTTCATCTGCCCGGCGGACGGCGCGCCGCCGCGGATCCGGGACGAACGGAAGGTCTGGAACTGGCTGCGGTCGGCGGTGGGTCGCCGGATCCGCCGCTGATCCGCCCGCCCGGGTCGTGGAGTGGCGGCCTCGACCGATCGGCGGTCGGCTGCGAAACTGTGTGCCGGTCAGCGAGTGGGGGGTGTGGATGAGCAACGGCTGGGTGCTGCCCGACGAGGTGCTCCGGGACGCGCCGGCGTACACGCCGCGGCCCGGTGAGCTCGCGGATCTTGAGCTGCTGCTGACCGGCGCGTACACCCCTCTGACCGGCTTCATGACCCGCGCCGACCTCGTCTCGGTCAGCCGGCGTGGTCGACTGGCCGACGGCACGCCGTGGCAGGTGGCGGTGACCCTCCAACTGCCCGCGGCGCTGGCACAGGGCTTCGATCCGCGCGACCCGGCCCGCCGGGCGCTGGTGCTGACCGACGGCGAGGGCGCGCCGGTGGCCGCCCTGGACGTGGCGGACGTCTGGCCGGTACGCGACGGCGTGGCCGGGGTGGGCGGCCAGGTCCGCCGGCTGGGCGACGGCGGCCACGGCCCGTTCCAGCGGCTGCGCCGCAGCCCGGAGGAGGTTCGCGCGCTGCTGCCGCCGGGCCGGGTGCTCGGCGTCATCGCCGACCGGCCGCTGCACCGGCCACAGCTCGCCCAGATCGCCCACGCCGCGCGCACGCTGGCCGCGCACCTGCTGGTGATGATCCCGGTGGGTGAGGGCGGCGTGGCCGGGCTCCCGCCGGAGGCGCTGGTCCGCAGCATCTTCGCCGCACGCGACCGGATGCCGCCGGCCACCCTCGTCGCGGTGCCGCTGTCGCACCGGCGTGAGGAGATCAGCGACGCGCTGCTGCGCGCCCGGGTCTCCGGCGCGTACGGGGTCACCCACCTGCTCTCCACCGGCGAGATGCTCTCCGGCGCCGGGCTGCGGGTGCTGGTGCCCCGCGAGCTGGCGTACGACAACCGGGACGGGCAGTGGCGCTGGCGGGAGGACATCCCGCCGCGCAACCGCCGTCTCGCGCTCACCCAGGACGAGATCGACGACCTGCTGGACCGGGGCTTCCCACTGCCGGAGTGGCACACCCCGCCCGCGGTGGCGAAGGAGCTGGCGCGGGCCCGGCCGCCGCGCCGGCACCGGGGTCTCGTGGTCTTCCTGACCGGCCTCTCCGGCTCCGGCAAGTCGACCATCGCCCGGGGCCTGGCGGACGCGCTGCGCGAGAGCGGCGACCGGACGATCACCCTCCTCGACGGTGACGTGGTGCGTCGGGAGCTCTCCGCCGGGCTGGGCTTCACCAAGACCGACCGGGACCTCAACGTCCGGCGGATCGGCTGGGTGGCGGCCGAGATCGCCCGGCACCGGGGGGTGGGCATCTGCTGCCCGATCGCCCCGTACGCGGCGGCGCGCGCGACCGCCCGGGAGATGGCGCTCGCCGCCGGGGCCGGTTTCGTGCTGGTGCACGTCGCCACCCCGCTGGCGGTGTGCGAGCAGCGGGACCGGAAGGGCCTGTACGCGCGGGCCCGCGCCGGCCTGCTCACCGGGATGACCGGCATCGACGATCCGTACGAGGAGCCGACCGACGCCGACCTGGTGGTGGACACGACCGACCTGAGCGTGCCGGACGCGGTGCAGGCCGTGCTGCACCACCTGACCGAGACCGGCTGGGTGGAGATGAAGAACCCGTCCTCCTGAGGCGCCGCCGGACCCCGTTCCTTCCGCCACTGCCGGCTACGCGCTAGTGTTCATCTTTGTTGGAACACGTTTGACCGCGTGAGAGTACGTGGACCCTCGGGGAGGCACGGCGGATGCTGGCTCAGCAGCGGCAGGCGGCCATCCTGGAGCGGGTCCGCTCGACCGGCGGCGTCCGGGTGACCGAGCTGGCCACCGAGTTCGGCGTGTCCGACATGACCATCCGCCGCGACCTGGAGGCGCTGCACGAGCGCGGCCTGCTGGCCAAGGTGCACGGCGGCGCTACGGCGGCCGGCCCGAGCTCGACCGACGAGCCGGGCTTCCACGCCAAGTCCGTCCGCCAACTGGCGGAGAAGGCCGCTATCGCGGACCGGGCGGCGCAGCTGGTCCGGCCCGGCGCCGCGGTCGCACTCTCCGCCGGCACCACCACCGCCGAGCTGGCCCGGCGACTGGTGGACGTGCCCGGCCTGACCGTGGTGACCAACTCGCTGCCGGTGGCCGAGATCCTGCACGCCGGCGGCCGGCCGGACCAGACGGTGGTGCTCACCGGCGGCGTCCGCACGCCGTCCGACGCGCTGGTCGGCCCGCTCGCCGTCGGCGCCGTCCGGGCGCTGCACCTGGATCTGCTCTTCCTCGGCGTGCACGGCATCACCGAGCGGGCCGGTTTCACCACCCCGAACCTCATGGAGGCGGAGACCGACCGGGCGCTGGTCGCGGCGGCGGACCGGCTGGTGGTGCTCGCCGACCACACCAAGTGGGGCACGGTGGGCATCTCCTCGATCGTCGAGCTGGCCGCGGCACACGTACTGGTGAGCGACGACCGGTTGCCTCCGCCCGCACGACGGGTACTCGGCGAACAGGTGGGCGAATTGATCATGGTGAAGGCGACGGAGGCGGGCCGCGCGACGCGCACGCCGACGAGTGAGGGGACGGCGTAGTGAAGCGCACCGCGATCGACCTGGCCGACGGCCGGGAGCTGATCTACTTCGACGAGCGCGACGACGCCGTCCGCGACCAGCCGGACCGCCGGGACCTGCCGCCACCGCCCCCCGCGTCCCAGCTGCGCTACGACCCGTTGACCGACGAGTGGGTGGCGGTCGCCGTGCACCGGCAGACCCGCACCTTCCTCCCGCCGGCGAACGAGTGCCCACTCGACCCGTCGGTGGGTGACCGGCTCACCGAGATCCCGGCCCCCGACTACGACGTGGTGGTCTTCGAGAACCGCTTCCCGTCGCTGAGCGGGCGGGTGGCCGACGAGCCCGGGGAGATCACCCCGTTCACGCCGGTCCGGCCGGGCCTCGGCCGGTGCGAGGTCGTCTGCTTCACCTCGGACCACAACGCGTCCTTCGCCAGCCTTCCGCCGCGCCGGGTCCGCACCGTGCTGGACGCGCTCGCCGACCGGACCGAGGTGCTCGGCGAACTGCCCGGTGTGGAGCAGGTGTTCTGCTTCGAGAACCGGGGCGTCGAGATCGGCGTCACCCTGCACCACCCGCACGGGCAGATCTACGCGTACCCCTTCGTGACGCCGCGCACCCGGGCGCTGCTGACCGCGGCACGACGGCACGCGGAGCGGACCGGCGGGGGCAACCTCTACGCGGACATGCTGGCCGCCGAACGCGCCGCCGGCGACCGGGTGGTCGTCGAGAACGAGCACTGGACGGCGTTCGTGCCGGCGGCGGCCCGCTGGCCGTTCGAGGTGCACGTGGCGCCGCGCCGCGTGGTGCCGGACATCCCGGCGCTGAGCGACGCCGAGCGGGACGCCTTCGGGCCCCTCTACCTGGATCTGCTGCGCCGTTTCGACGGGCTGTTCGACATGCCGATGCCGTACATCTCGGCCTGGCACCAGGCCCCGGTGCGGATCGACCGCGAGCTGGGTCATCTGCACCTTCAGCTGTTCAGCATCCGGCGGGCCAAGGACAAGCTGAAGTACCTGGCGGGTTCCGAGTCCGGGATGGGCGTCTTCATCAACGACATCGCCCCCGAACGCGCCGCCGACCTCCTGCGCGCCGCCTGAGACCGGCGGGAAACAGGGCGCGGGGGGCCCGGGACAGGGCCCCCCGCAGGGAAGGGACGGCTGGCTGTGCACGGCACAGCCGGGAAGGCTGGCTGATCGGCGCACGGGTGCCGCGGGTCGACCGAGGTCAACCTTCCTGGACGCGACTGGCATCTCGTCCATCCTGGTCAACGAGGCGCGCCGACGGCGGTGACGACAACCGGCGCGTCAGCCCCGGACACGCCGAAGCCCGCCGGCTGAGATGCCGGCGGGCTCCGATGATGCGGTACGCCTGATCAGCCGGCGATCTTGCGCGCCAGGTTCTCGTCGAGCGCGTTCATGAACTCGTCGGTGGTCAGCCACGGGGCGTCGCGCGAGATGAGCAGCGCGAGGTCCTTGGTCATCTGGCCGCCCTCGACGGTGTCGACGATGACCTGCTCCAGGGTGTTGGCGAACTCGGTCACCGCCGGCGTGCCGTCCAGCTTGCCCCGGTGGGCCAGGCCCCGGGTCCAGGCGTAGATCGACGCGATGGGGTTGGTCGAGGTCTTCTCGCCCTTCTGCCACTGCCGGTAGTGCCGGGTGACCGTGCCGTGCGCGGCCTCGGCCTCGACGGTACGACCGTCCGGGGAGAGCAGGACCGAGGTCATCAGACCCAGCGAGCCGAAGCCCTGCGCCACGGTGTCGGACTGCACGTCACCGTCGTAGTTCTTGCAGGCCCAGACGTAGCCACCCTCCCACTTGAGCGCGGCGGCGACCATGTCGTCGATCAGCCGGTGCTCGTAGGTGATGCCGGCCGCGTCGAACTCGGCCTTGAACTCGTTCTCGAACACCTCGGCGAAGATGTCCTTGAACCGGCCGTCGTACGCCTTGAGGATGGTGTTCTTCGTGGACAGGTAGACCGGGTAGTTGCGGTCCAGCCCGTACCGGAACGAGGCCCGGGCGAAGTCCCGGATCGACTCGTCGTAGTTGTACATGCCCATGGCGATGCCGCCGCCGGGGAAGTTGGCGACCTCCATCTCCATCGGCGCGCCGCCGTCGGCCGGGGTGTAGGTGATGGTCACCGTGCCCGGGCCGGGGACGACGAAGTCGGTGGCCTTGTACTGGTCACCGTGGGCGTGCCGGCCGATGATGATCGGCTTGGTCCAGCCGGGGACCAGCCGCGGCACGTTGGACATGATGATCGGCTCGCGGAAGACGACGCCGCCGAGGATGTTGCGGATGGTGCCGTTGGGCGACCGCCACATCTTCTTCAGGCCGAACTCCTCGACCCGGGCCTCGTCCGGGGTGATGGTCGCGCACTTGACGCCGACGCCGTGCTCCTTGATGGCGTTGGCGGCGTCGATGGTGACCTGGTCGTCGGTCTCGTCGCGGTGCTGGATCGACAGGTCGTAGTAGTGCAGGTCGACGTCGAGGTAGGGCAGGATCAGCTGCTCCCGGATCTGCTTCCAGATGATCCGGGTCATCTCGTCGCCGTCGAGCTCCACGACCGGGTTGTTTACCTTGATCTTCGCCATCGGCCGGCGCTCCTCTCGGGGGACACGTGCTCAAGCAGTACGAGCGTACTGGAAACAGGCCGGCAGCCCCCAGCCGGCCTCGACCGGCCGGCGGAAACCAGGCTGCGCGGCGCAGAAGTTCCCTGACATCATCGCCCGATGCCACTGAGCCGCACCCTCGGGTCTATCACGGTCACCGCGCTCACCGACGGGGAGGGTGCCTTCTTCCAGCCTCGGCAGGAGGCGTTTCCGCACGCCACGGCCGAGCAGTGGCGCGAGGCCGACCGGCGCGACCCCAGCTCGGTGACCGCCGACGGCCAGTGGTGGCTACCGTTCCGCAGCTTCGCCATCCGGGCCGGCGACGGGCCGGTCACTCTGGTGGACGCCGGGATCGGCCCGGCCGACGCGCCCGCCGCGAGCTGGGCGCCGGTGCCCGGTCGACTGCCCGCCGAACTGGCCGCCGCCGGCATCGACCCGGCCGACGTCGACACGGTCGTGCTGACCCACCTGCACAGCGACCACATCGGCTGGGCGGTGACCGGCACGCCCGCGCAGCCGTACTTCCCGAACGCCAGCTACCTGTTGCAGCGCGCCGAGGTGGACGCGGCGGAGACGCTCAGTCCCGGGCTGCCCGCCGGCCTGATCACGCCGTTGCGCGCCGCCGGCCAGCTCCGGGTGGTCGACGGCGAGGCCGCACTCACCCCGGCGGTACGCCTGCTGCCCACCCCGGGGCACACCCCCGGCCACCAGTCGGTGCTCCTGACGACGGCCGACGAACGCATGCTGCTCACCGGCGACCTGCTGGTGCACACCGTGCAACTGGTCGACCCCGACCTCCCGTACGCCCACGAGGAGGACCCGGAGACGGCCCGAAAGTCGCGCACGAACCTCCTCCGCACCCTGCACGACTCCCCCACCC
>NZ_QGKR01000139.1 GCF_003172955.1 Micromonospora acroterricola
GCACCCTCGTCCGGGCGGTAGTGTGAATCTTCCCTCCCCACGACCCCCTCCTCCCCCAGCGAAAATCGGCTTGGGTGACACTACTTCGGTCCGAAGACTATGCGGCGGCCGGAGCCGGCGGGTGGGCATTCGCCTGTCCGGGGGGCCGCCAGTGGTTCCGTTAGCCAGCGTGGGCAGACGAGGGAGCGTGCAGATGGATTTCGACGTGACGGTTGAGATCCCCAAGGGTCACCGGAACAAGTACGAGGTGGACCACAAGACCGGCCGGATCCGGCTGGACCGCACCCTCTTCACCTCCACCCAGTACCCGGCCGACTACGGGTTCATCGAGGGCACCCTGGGAGAGGACGGCGACCCGCTGGATGCTCTCGTGCTGGTGCCCGAGCCGACCTTCCCGGGCTGCCTGATCCGCTGCCGCACCATCGGCATGTTCCGGATGACGGACGAAAAGGGCGGCGACGACAAGGTGCTCTGCGTGCCCTACGAGGACCCGCGCCAGGAGCACCTGCGTGACATCCACCACCTGGGCGAGTTCGACCGGCTGGAGATCCAGCACTTCTTCGAGGTGTACAAGGACCTGGAGCCCGGCAAGTCGGTGGAGGGCGCGACCTGGGTCGGCCGCACCGAGGCCGAGGCCGAGATCCACGCCTCCTACCAGCGGGCCCGCGACGCCGAGGCCCGCGGCGAGTCCGCCCACTGACGATCGCTGACGTGCCGGGCCCGGGTGCCGCTCAACCGAGCAGCCCCCGGGCCCGGTCGTACAGGTCGAGCACAGCGCAGGCGACCGGCACCACGGCGACCACCAGCGCGGTGTCGGTCAGGTCGGCGATCCGGCCCAGGTACGGCGAGACCGGGCGGTTCGCGTACCCGGTGCCGGCCGCGACGGCCACCAGGGCCAGCGCCGCCCCGCCGAGGACCAGCGCCAGTCGACCGGCGTCGTCGGCCCGGCCGACCAGCACCGCGCCCAGCACCGCGTAGCCGGCCAGACCGGCGAGCACCGTCGGCACCCGGTGCCGCAGCGCCACGAACAGCCGCGACCGCAGCAGCAGCACGCCCGACGTCACCGCCACGAGCACCCGGTTGGCCGTCGCGCCGGCCACCCCGAGCACCGCCGCGGCGACCACCGCCAGCACGGCGTGCCCGAGCAGCATCCCGGTCAGCATCTCCTCGGTGCGGGTCACCGCCGCGTGCACCCGGCCCCGGTCCGGCAGGTCTCGAACCCGCTCCGGCTCGCCGGTGGGAGCGGCTGGCGGCAGGGTGACCGGCGGCAACGGCAGCTTGCCCAGCCGGATGGCCAGCAGCGGGATCGCCCCTACGGCGAAGACCAACGCGCTGAGCAGCACCGCCGCCGTGCCGGCCGGGGTCAGCAGCAGCCCGCCGAGTGCCGCCCCGGCACCGACCAGACCCACGGTGACGCCGGCCACGAAAACCCGCAGCCGGCTGGCCACCCCGAGCAGCCCGAGCAGCGCGACCAGCAGCAGCACCACCGAACCGGCCAGCAGTTCGGGCGCGCCGACCCAGCGCGCGGGCGCGATCGGCCCGACGGGGTCGCCCGAGCCGACCGCGAGGGCGCCGGCGACGAACGCGTACGGCAGGGCGTAGCCGCCGAGGGTCGCCCCGGCGGCGCCGTCGCCGTTGGCCCGGGAGGCGACCGCACCGGCCACGGTGAGCAGCAGCGCCACCACGCCCGCCGCCACCCAGCCGCCGCGGTGCGCCGGTCCGCTCGCGAGCAGGGCGAACAGCCCGACGGCGAGCGGCACGGCCGCGCCCGCCAGGCCGGCCACCCGGCTGGCGGCGGGTGACCAGGCGCCGCCGCGACGGCGCGCGCCGTCGGCGATCGCCTCCACCACGTCGTCGTACTCCAGCTCGGGCCAGTGGGCGCGGGCCGGCACCAGGTGCAGCACCTCCCCGTCGCGGACCCCCTGCGGCAGCAGCGCCTGGGCGGTCGCCAGCAACGCTCCGTCGGTGCGGCGCAGCACCCAGCCGCCGTGCCGCTCGCCGTCGTCGGCCAGCCCCTCACCGGCGTGCCGCAGCACGTCGGGCAGCAGCTCAGCCAGGGGCACCTGCTCCGGCAGGGCGACGTCCACCCGTCGTTGCGGCGCGCTGATGGTGACGCGGGCCAGCCCGGTTGTCATCGACTGGTCTCCATATCGAGGGGGATCGGAGGCTGCGCGGACGACAGGACTTTACCTACCATGAGCCAGGCTCGGGTTACCCAGCGCTGTCAGGAGGCCGAGTGTCCACCGTCGTCATCAAGCGCCCGCCCCGCCGGCCGGCGCCGGAGATCCCGGCCGGCGAGCTGCCGGTCGAGGCGCCGCCGGAGATCCCCGCGGTGACCGGTGGACGGTGGCAGCAGATGCTCATGCTGCTGCCCATGCTCGGCGGCACGGTGGCGATGGCGATGATGTTCGGCCGGGGCGGCGGCGCCTACTCGTACGTGGTGGGCGGGATGTTCGGGCTCTCCTCGCTGGCGATGCTGGTGACCTCCTGGGGCAGCGCCTCGGGCACCCCGAAGAAGTCCGAGATGATGGCGGCGCGCCGGGAGTATCTGCGCCACCTGGCCACCCTGCGTCGTCGGGTACGGCAGACGGCCGGGCAGCAGCGGGCCGGGCTCTACTACCGACACCCGGACCCGGGTCGGCTGTGGTCGACGGTGGACAGCCACCGGGTCTGGGAGCGGCGTCCCGTCGACCCGGACTTCGCGGTGGTACGGGTCGCCGTCGGGCCGCAGACGTTGGCCACCCCACTCGTCCCTCCGGTCACCCGGCCGCTGGAGGAGCTGGAGCCGATGACCGCCGGCGCGCTGCGCCGCTTCCTGGACGCGTACTCCGTCGTGCCGGACCTGCCGGTGGCGCTGTCGCTGCGCAGCTTCGCCCGGGTGCACGTGCGGACCGGCCGCGGCAGCGGCGCCCCGGCCACCGGGGGGCCGTCGACCGGTGACCCGGCGGCGCAGGCGCTGGTCCGGGCCGTGCTGACCCAGCTGGCCGTCTTCCACGCCCCCGACGAGCTGCTGGTCGCGGTCTGCGCCGGACCGGAACGCCGGGCCGGCTGGGAGTGGGTGAAGTGGCTCCCGCACGCCCACCATCCCAGCCACAACGACGCGCTCGGGCCGGTCCGGCTCGTCAGCAGCTCCGCCGCCGAGCTGGAACGGCTGCTCGGCGACGTGCTGGCCAGCAGGTCCCGGTTCAGTCCGGCCGGCCCGGCCACGGACGGCCCGCACGTGGTGGTGGTGCTCGACGGTGGTGACCTGACCGGCGCCACCGACCTGACCGGCGACGGCGGCATCGACGCGGTCACCGTCCTCGACCTGGACACCCCACCGCCGCGCCTGCTCGAGCGGTACGCGCTGCTGCTGGAGCTGCGGGGCCGGCGGCTGCACTCCTGGTCGATCGAGGGGCACGCGGAGGTGGGCACAGCCGACCAGCTCGACCCCGCCGACGCCGAGGCCGTCGCCCGGAGGTTGGCGCCGCTGCGGCTGGCCGGGGCGGCGCGTGGCTCGGACGCCCCGCTCCAGGCCGAGCTGGGCCTGCCCGAGCTGCTCGGCCTCGGCGACCCGGAGAGCTTCACCGCCGAGCAGGGCTGGGCGCCGCGCTCGGCCCGGGACCGGCTGCGGGTGCCGATCGGGGTGGGCGCCGACGGCGGCGCCATCGAGCTGGACCTCAAGGAGTCCGCCCAGGACGGGATGGGCCCACACGGCCTGCTCATCGGGGCCACCGGCTCCGGCAAGTCCGAGCTGCTCCGCACGCTGGTGCTGGGGCTGGCCGCCACGCACAGCTCCGAGCAGCTCAACTTCGTGCTGGTCGACTTCAAGGGTGGTGCCACCTTCGCGTCGTTCGACCGGCTGCCACACACCGCCGCCGTGATCACCAACCTGGCGGACGCGCTGCCCCTGGTCGACCGGATGGTGGACGCGATCAACGGCGAGCTGGTCCGCCGCCAGGAGCTGCTGCGGCGGGCCGGCAACTTCGCCAGCGTGCGCGACTACGAGCGCGCCCGGGCCGCCGGCAGCCCCCTCGCGCCGCTGCCGTCGCTGCTGCTGATCTGCGACGAGTTCTCCGAGCTGCTCTCCGCCAAGCCCGACTTCATCGACCTGTTCGTGCAGATCGGCCGGCTGGGCCGGTCGCTCGGCGTGCACCTGCTCCTCGCCAGCCAGCGCCTGGAGGAGGGGCGGCTACGAGGGCTCGACACCCACCTGTCGTACCGGATCGGGTTGCGCACCTTCTCCGCGCTGGAGTCCCGCACCGTGCTCGGGGTGCCGGACGCGCACGAGCTGCCCCGCTCGCCGGGCCACGGTTACCTGCGCGCCGGCACCGACCCGCTGGCCCGGTTCAAGGCCGCGTACGTCTCCGGCGCGGTCCGCCGCCGTGCCGCGTCGGCCCACGCCACCGCTGGCGGGGGCGCCCGCCTGCTCACGTTCACCACCCACGTCGTACCGGTGCCCGAGCCGGCCAGCCCGGCCGTGCCCGTCGCAGCCGAGGAGGAGAGCGGCCGGGAGACGCTGCTCGACCTGCTCGTCGACCGGCTCGTCGGGCAGGGTCCGCCCGCGCACCAGGTCTGGCTCCCACCGCTCGGTCAGCCACCGGCCCTGGACGACCTGCTCGGCCCGGTCGAGGTGGACCCGGCGCGGGGGCTCACGGTGGGAAACCCGGAGCTGCACGGCGCGCTCGGGGTGCCGGTGGCCATCGTGGACAAGCCGCTCGAGCAACGCCGGGACCTGCTCTGGCTGGCTCTGGACGGCGCGGCCGGCCACGTCGCGGTGGTCGGCGCACCGCAGAGCGGCAAGTCCACCGCCCTGCGGGCGTTGATCTGCGCGCTGGCACTCACGCACACCCCCGCCGAGGTGCAGGTCTACTGCCTCGACTTCGGCGGCGGCGCGTTGGCCGCGCTGCGCGACCTGCCGCACGTGGGCGGGGTGACCGGCCGCGCCGACCCGACCGCGGTACGGCGCACGGTCGGCGAGATGACGACCCTGCTGGCCGAACGCGAACGCCGTTTCGCCGAGCTGGGCGTGGAGTCGATGGCCGCGTACCGGCAGCGGCGGGCCTCGGCGGGGACGGCCAACCAGCCAGCCGCCGACCCGTTCGGCGACGTGTTCCTGGTGATCGACGGCTGGAGCACGGTGCGCGGCGAGTACGACGACCTGGAGCCGCTGGTCACCGACCTGGCGACCCGGGGCCTGTCGTACGGGCTGCACGTGGTCGCCACGGCGCTGCGCTGGCTGGACTTCCGGCCGGCGATCCGCGACCTGTTCGGCTCCCGGCTGGAGCTGCGACTCGGCGACCCGGCCGACTCGCTGGTGGCCCGGCGGGCGGCCGCGAACGTGCCGGAGCGTTCCGGCCGTGGGGTGACCGCGGAGGGCCTGCACTTCCTCACCGCCCTGCCCCAGCTCGCCGCCGGAGGCGGGGACACGGCCGATCTCGTCAAGCGGGTCGCTGGCAGTTGGACGGGCCCTCCGGCGCCCCGGGTCCGGCTGCTTCCGCCGGTGCTGCCGTACGCCGAGCTGGACCTCGCCGCGACGACCGGGCTGCGGTTGCCGATCGGCATCGCCGAGGCCGACCTCCGCCCGGTGCTGCTCGACTTCGCCATCGAGCCGCACTTCGTGGTCTTTGGCGACGGGGAGTGCGGCAAGTCGTCGTTCCTGCGCGCGCTCGCGACCTCGATCATCACCCGCTTCACGCCCGAGCAGGCCCGGGTGATCCTGGTCGACTACCGACGCAGCCTGCTCGGCGCCATCGAGACGCCGCACCTGATCGGCTACGGCACCGCGGCGGCGCACACCGCCGACCTCGTCGAGTCGGCCGCCGGCTATCTGGAACGGCGGGCTCCCGGGCCGGAGGTCACCCCGCAGCAACTGCGCGACCGGTCGTGGTGGTCCGGGCCGGAGCTGTTCGTGCTGGTGGACGACTACGACCTGGTGGCGACCGGGCCGGCGAACCCGTTGCGCGCACTGGAAGAGCACCTTCCCCACGCCCGTGACGTGGGGCTGCACCTGGTGCTGGCCCGCCGCTCCGGCGGCGCGGGCCGGGCCCAGTACGAGCCGATCGTGCAGCGGCTGCGGGAGCTGTCCACGGCCGGGCTGGTGATGGCGGGCAGCCCGGAGGAGGGTGCGCTCGTCGGGCCGGTCCGGCCCGGGCCACTGCCGCCGGGCCGTGGTCGGCTGGTCACCCGGCGGGAGGGCGTACGCCTCGTGCAGCTCGCCCACCAACCGCCGCCGTGAACCTGTTCGCAGGTTCTTCCGTTGATACGCAGGGATACAGGTAATCTCCGATCGTCATGGTTCTGTCGGGATGAATGGCTGAGGATGTGACTGGGGTTCGGCACAGCTGTCCGGCAGCGGCCCGACGGGCGACCGGCCGGATGCTGCTCGGTGTGGCGGCGGTGCTCGCCGTCGCGGCTCCGGCCGCGGCCGTCGCGCCCGTCTCCGTGCCCGCCACCGGTGGTCAGCTCGCCGGCGCGCCGATGGCGTTCGCCCCCGGCGACAGTGTCAGTCGCACCGACCAGGTCCGTGACGAGCAGTGGCAGCTCGACGAGCTGCGCGCCGAGACGGCGTGGCGCACCTCGACCGGGCGGGGCGTCACGGTCGCGGTGGTCGACTCCGGAGTGGACGCCAACCATCCCGACCTGGCCGGCCAGGTGCTCCCCGGCCAGGACCTGGTCGGCCCCGACGGCGGCGCCGGCCCGGATCCGGTGGGGCACGGCACCACCGTCGCCGGCCTGATCGCGGGGCGCAAGGACGACAAGCGGGGCGTGGTCGGCCTGGCGCCGGACGCCCGGATCCTGCCGGTCCGGGTGCTCGACGACCAGAACCGCTACGACGACGCGCTGATCGTCGCGAGGGGAGTGCGCTGGGCGGTCGACAACGGCGCCCGCGTGATCAACCTGTCGCTGGGCGGCAGCGGCGACAGCCCGGCCCTGGCGGCGGCGTTGGACTACGCGTTCGCCCGGGACGTGGTGGTGATCGCCTGCACCGGCAACCTCGCCACCTCCAGCAACTCCAAGGTCTGGTACCCGGCCCGCGAGCCGGGCGTGATCGCGGTCGCCGGCCTGGAGGGCCGCACCGACAACCTCTGGTCCGGTTCGATCACCGGCCGCGCGACGGTGCTGACCGCCCCCGCCAGCGGGCTGGTCGGCGCCCGTCCCCCCAGCGGGTACTGGCGGGTGCAGGGCACCAGCTTCGCGGCGCCACTGGTCACCGCCACCGCCGCGCTGGTGCGTTCCCGCTACCCCCAGATGCCCGCCGGCGAGGTCGTCAACCGGCTGCTGGCCACCGCCCGTGACATCGGCCCGACCGGGCGCGACGACCGCTTCGGGTACGGCGTGGTGGACCCGGTGGCCGCGCTGACCGCGGACGTGCCTCCGGTGACCGCCAACCCGTTGGACGATTTGACGTCGCCGGGTGTGGTCGGCTTCGGCCCGGCCCCCGGTTCCGCAGACGACGACCCGGTGACCGGCGCGGGCAGTGACCCGCTCGGTCTCACCGCACCCCGCCAGCAGACCCGGTGGACGGCCCGGCCCGCGGGCGCGCAGGACGATTCGGCCCCGGAGCGCCTGTGGACGGGGGCGGCGCTCCTCGTCGCCCTGATCACCGGCGCGGCGTTGATGGTGCGCCGGTTCCGTCAGCAGGCCCGCTGATCGCTGCCCACGCCGCAGGCCTGAGCGCGCAGCCGGTGGGGTAGAACCGTCGGCATGAGCACGCCCGGCCCGCACACCCTGGCTCCTGACCACCAGCCGTCCTGGCGGCGCCGCCGCCTCGACCCCGAGCACTCCCTCGGCCTGCCGCTGACCCTGGCCGCGACGGCGGCGTTCCTGGTGCTGGTGCCGTTCGCGCTGCTCGCCCTGCTCGTGCTCGGGGCGTGGCCGCCGCTGCACCGGCTCGACGCCACGATCACCCACGCGTTGCACCACTACGCGCTCGACCACCCGGCCTGGGTCGCGCTGATGCGGGTCTGGACCGAGGTGTTCGCGCCGATGCCGCTGCGGGCCGTCGCCCTGCTGCTGGTGATCTGGCTGCTGCGCCGGGGAGCCCGCCGGCTGGCCCTGTGGGCGACCACCACGATGGTGGTGGGTGGGTTGATGGGCCCGCTGCTCAAGCTGCTCGTGGGCCGGGACCGGCCGGAGCTGCTCGACCCGGTGGCCCGCGCCGCCGGCTACTCGTTCCCCTCCGGGCACGCGCTGAACGCCACCCTGGCCGCCGGGGTGCTGCTGCTGGTGCTCCTGCCGTACGTGGGGCGGGGGGTGTGGCGGGTCGTGCTCTGGGTCGCCGCGGTGCTGCTCGTCGTGGTGACCGGGCTGAGCCGGGTGGCGCTCGGTGTGCACTTCGCCAGCGACGTGCTCGGCGGCTGGTTGCTCGGGGTGGCGGTGGTCGCGGCGACCACGGCCGCGTTCACCAGCTGGCGGGCGCACACCGGTCTGCGGCGCGTCCAGCCCACCCGCGACGGTGTCGCGCCGGAGGTCGAGCGGCACCCCGGAGCGGCCTGAGGCGTGCCGACCAGCGCGACAGGGTACTGGCCGACCCATGTCCGACACCGTGGTCCAGATCGTCCGGCGGGTGCTGCTGCCGGTGTCCCTCCTGCTCGGCGTCATGGTGCTGCTCGGGGTGCTGGTGACCCGGGTGTTCGCCCGGACCTGGCCGTTCACCGCCGAGGACTCGGTGAACCGGGAGCTCGCGGGCGACCGCACCGCCGGCTGGAACGACGTGTCGCTGGTGTTCAGCACGCTCGCCAGCACCCAGATGATCGTCGTGGTCACCGTGCTGGCGGCGCTGGCGCTGCGGCTCTGGCTCAACCGCTGGCGTGAGCCGCTGTTCCTGTGCGCGGCGGTGACCGCCCAGGCGCTCGTGTTCCTGCTGACCACGCTGGCGATCGACCGGCGGCGGCCGGCGGTGGAGCACATGGACGTCTCCCCGCCCACGTCCAGCTTCCCGTCGGGGCACACCTCGGCGGCAGTGGCGCTCTACGTCGGCATCGCGGTGCTGCTGGCGCTGCGGGCACGGAGCACAGGGGCGAAGGTGGCCTGGTGGACGCTGCTGCTGATGGTGCCGCTGGGCGTGGCGCTGACCCGGATGTACCGGGGGATGCACCACCCGAGCGACGTGGTGGCGTCCTTCCTCAACGGCGGCACCTGCGTGGCGATCATGGCGCGCAGCGTGCTCGACCGGTCGGTGCGGTGGGGCCGGGCGAAGCTGCCCAGCGGCAGCAGGCCTGCCGCGCCGGCCCGGAGCTGACCCGGGCGGCGCTCAGGTGCACTCGCCGGTGCCGACGCGCCGGTTGCGTTCGGCGCCGGCCAGCGCCACCGGGCGGGCCTCGGCCGCCGTCACCGCGAAACCGGTGTTCGGGTCGTCGGCCGCCGCCGCGAAGATCACGCCGAGCACCAGGCCGTTGGCGGAGAGCAGTGGGCCGCCCGAGTTGCCGCTGCGGACCAGCGCCCGGATCGTGTAGATCTCCCGGGTGACGTCGCCGGAGGAGTAGATGTCCGGTCCCTTGATCCGGTCGACGTCGCGGACCCGCGCCGACTGCGCGTTGTACGGGCCGTCGAGCGGGAAGCCGAGCACGATGGCGTCGGTGCCGCTCACCGCGTTGCCGGCGGCGAACCGCAGCGACGGCCCGGGCAGCCCGGGAACGAGCAACACGGCCAGGTCCCGGTCCGGGTCGTAGACCACCACCTCGCCGTCGTACCGGTCGCCGCCCAGCTCCACCGCCACCGAGCGGGTGCCGGCCACCACGTGCGCGTTGGTCATCACCCGGTCGTCGGCGTACACGAAGCCGGAACCCTCGATCCGGCGCGAGCAGCTGGGCGCGGAACCGAGCACCTTGACCACCGACCGCTGGCCGTTGACCACCACCTGGGAGCCGGCCAGCGCCGGGTCGGGCGGGTCGACCTGCCGGGCCCGGGTGGGTGCGAGGTCCCCGAAGACGTCCGGGAAACCGTCGGTGTCGACGGTGTCGCGCAGTGCCGTGGAGAACTGGTGGGCCTGGTCCGGCAGGACCCGGTTCACCACCGTGATCAGCGCGCTGTTGCGGACCGACGCGGCCAGCCAGGGCAGCGAGGACGAACCGAGCGGCACGGCGACCAGCCACGCGAGCAGCAGCACCGCGAACAGCGACACGAACGCCCCGCCGACGTCGTCGACCCGTTTGCCCACGTCGCTGGTGATCGTCCTGCGCAGGTGCGAGCCGAGCCAGCCGGCCAGAGCCTGCCCGATCACGGCCAGCCCGAAGACCGCAACCAGGGAGATCAGCACCCGGGTGCCGGCGTCCACGAACTGTCGGGCGAACAGCGGCCCGAGCTGGAGACCCAGCAGCAGGCCCAGGAAGAAGCCGGACAGCGACGTGATGCCGATGACGAAACCCTGGCGGTATCCGCTGATCGCGAACACGAGCATGAGCAGCAGCAGGACGAGATCCACGACGGACACGGGTCAAGCGTACGGGCAGTGCGCCCGGCGGATGACCATCGCTTGCCGAAGGTGACCGTGTGGTCAGCGCAGGGCCGTCTCGTCCACCTCGTCGGCGCCGGCGGAGGGCGCCGGTGTCGCGCCGGTCGGCGGCAGCTCGACCACCCGGCCGCGCGGCCACGGGCGGGCCCAGCCGCCCATTTCCAGCAGGGTGGCGAGCACCCCGGCGGTGAAGCCCCAGACCAGCATGCCGCGCGCCGAGAACGCCGGCCCGATCCAGCCGCTGGGGTGGCGGACCCGCAGCCGGTTGGCCGGGTCGACCAGTTCGCTGACCGGCAGACGGGCCACGTGCGCCACCTCGGCGGGCTCCCGGGGGTGCACCGGGTGCGGGTCGTGCCACCAGGCCAGCACCGGGGTGACCACGAAGTCGCTGACCGGGATCCACAGCTTCGGCAACTCGGCCAGCACGGTCACGCTGGCCGGGTCGAGGCCGACCTCCTCGTTCGCCTCGCGCAGGGCGGTGGCGCGGACGTCGGCGTCCTCCGGGTCGGCCGCACCGCCGGGGAAGGCCGGCTGACCGGCGTGGTTGCGCAGGGTGGCGGCGCGTTGCAGGACGAGCACGTCGGGGCCGACCCCGGGCTGCTCGCCGAGCAGCACCAGCACGGCGCTCTCCCGGCCGCCCTGGGCCGGTGTGGTCAGCCGGGTGAAGTCCTCGGCGCGGGCGGTGCCCAGCCGGGTCAGCAGCGGCTCGATCCACTCGGGCGGCTGGCGGGTCACGCCGGCACCGCCAGACCGAGGTGCTGACGGACCAGCTCGGCGAGCCGGGCGTCGTCGAGCGCACCGGTCGCGTCGACGTGCCGGATCCGGCCCTGCGCGTCGACGAAGAGGGTCAGCGGGATGGCGTTGCGGTTCAACGCGCGTTGCAGCGCCTCCCCCTGGTCGACCAGGATCGGGAACCGGACGCCGAAGTCCTCGCCGATGGACTGGGCGCCGTTGCGGCTGTCCCGGCTGTTGACCCCGACCACCTGGAACCGGCCGGCGGCCCGCTCGCTGAGCCGCTGGAACGCGGGCAGCTCCTTGCGGCACGGCGGGCACCAGGACGCCCAGACGTTGATCACTGCCGGCCCGGCCACGTCCCGCAGCGCGACGGGGGCGCCGCCGGTGAAGCAGGCCAGGGTCAGCTCCGGCAGGGCCTCGCCACCAGCGCGGGGTGCCGCCGCGTCCGCGCCGGCCGTTGGTGCCGTGCCCAGCGCCGCGCAGTCCTTGAATGGTGACGGGCGCTCAGCCGCCGCCGGCAGGGGTGCCGGATCGTCGTCGGTGGCCGTGGTGCAGCCGGCGACGGCCAGCAGCAGCGGCAGGACCAGCAGGAGGAGGCGCCGGTTCACGGCACCTCCGCGGCGACCGCCTGGGCGGGCACCAGCTCCGGGTCGACCCCGGCGGCCACCGCGAGGTCGCGCGCCCGGGGGCCCTTGAGCAGCTTGGCGGCGGCGGCCGGCTCCGTCGGCCCGGTGCCGTACGACGGGCACAGCTTGGCCAGCGTGCACGCGCCGCAGGCGGGCTTGCGGGCGTGGCAGACCCGCCGCCCGTGGAAGATGATCCGGTGCGACAGCATGGTCCAGTCGCGCTTGTCGTACAGCGCGCCGACCGCGTGCTCGATCTTGACCGGGTCGGTCTCGGTGGTCAGCCGCCACCGGTGGACCAGCCGCTGGAAATGCGTGTCGACCGTGATGCCCGGGACGTCGAAGGCGTTGCCGAGGATGACGTTGGCGGTCTTGCGGCCGATCCCGGGCAGCGTGACCAGGTCGGCGAGCCGGCCGGGGACCTGGCCGTCGTACCGGTCGAGGAGGGCCTGGC
Source organism: Micromonospora acroterricola (assembly GCF_003172955.1). Classification (GTDB taxonomy): domain Bacteria; phylum Actinomycetota; class Actinomycetes; order Mycobacteriales; family Micromonosporaceae; genus Micromonospora; species Micromonospora acroterricola. The sequence goes on from NZ_QGKR01000139.1 coordinate 12,248, forward strand.
CGAGCTGGAGCAACGAGTTGGTCTTGTTGCGGTAGAAGCCGGTGGGCCGGATCAGCTCCTCCATCTCGCCCCGGTCGGCGCTCGCGTACGCGGCGGCGCTCGGGTAGCGGGCGAAGAGCTTCGGCGTGACCTCGTTGACCTTCTTGTCCGTGCACTGCGCGGAGAGGATGGTGGCGACGGCCAGCTCCAACGGGCTGGAGTGGTCGAGCTCACAGTGCGCGTCGGGGTGCGTCTCGGCCAGCACCCGGCCGATCCTGCGGGCACGACGTTTGCGCCCGAGGTCGGTCTCGCTGGCACCGGGAGGGCTACTGGTCACGACGGCCAGCCTACGTCGCGGCCCGGACGTTCCCCGTCGGGTCAGCCGGCGGTTGGCGCGGAGATCTTTCCCTGCCCGTCGAACCGGGCGCCACCCTTGGGGAAGTCGCTGCGGCTCAGCTCGGTGACCAGGCCCAGACCCCGGTCGGCCGGGTCCATCGTCGGCTTGCCGGCGGAGTTCATGTACGTCGAGGTGAACGAGCCGCCGGCCCAGCTGCCGTCCGGCTTGAGCGACACCTTCAGCACCCCGCCCCAGCCGAGCCGGCCGGTGTTGCTCAGCGAGTTGCCCCCACCGGCGAAGTTGCCCAGGCTGTACGCGATCAGCCGCCCCTGGTAGAACTCCATCCCGCGCAGCACGTGCGGCCCGTGCCCGACGATCAGGTCCGCTCCAGCGTCGATCATGGCGTGCGAGAACTTCACCGGGTCGCCCCGGTTCTCGCCGAGAAAGATCTCGGTGCCGGGCTTCACCCGCGTCTTGTCCGCGCCCTCGCCACCCATGTGCACCTGCACCACCACCAGGTCGGCCATGGTGGCGGCCTTGGCGACCACCGCCTTGGCCCTGGCGATGTCGACGAGGCTGTTGGACCAGACGTACGACGAGAAGCCGGCCACGGCGACCTTGACGCCCTTGACGTCGACCACGGTGATCTGGTCCGGGGCACCGGTGTGCTTGAGGTCGTACTTCTCCAGTGCCCGCTGGGTGTTCTGGTAGCCCTTCGGGCCGTAGTCGTAGCCGTGGTTGTTGGCCTGGTTGAGCACGTCGAAGCCGGCGTCCCGCAGGTGCGCGGCGTATTCCGGCGGGGCGCGGAACTGGAAGCAGCGAGTGGAGTTGGCGCCGCACTTGCCGGTGCCGGTGTCCACCGTCAACGGCTCCTCCAGGTTGCCCATCACCAGGTCGGCCTTGAGCGCCTCGGTGACCGAGGTGAAGAAGCCCTTCCCGCCGGCGGCGGGCAGCCGGCTCGGCGCGTTGCCCATGATGATGTCGCCGGTGGCGGAGAGCGAGATGGCGCCGCCCCCGCCGGAGGCCGAGGGGCTGCCGCTGGCCTTCGGGCCGGCCGTCGTCACCGGCGCGCCGGTGTCACCGCCGCCGGCGCCCGGCTGCCAGACCGGGGCCTCCCCCGAGTCGGCACAGCCGGCGACGAGCAGGGCGGCCAGCACCGCGGCGAGGCCAAGGGCGACGCGGCGGCGCGGTCGGGGCGCGGAGGGCTGGGGAGCGTACATCGTTCGCGACCCTACCGGCCCGTAAACGCGCCGACGAGGGCCGATCGGTCGGAAGTTCAGCCGGTCAGCTGGTCTGACCAGGGCACGACCGGCCGGTCGCCGCCGGCGAGCACCGCGGCGTGTACCGCTCGGGCCAGCGGGGCGCCCCAGGCGGAGCGCGGCCCGCCGTACGCGGCCTCCGGCCCGTCGACCGGGCAGAGCACGGTGACCGAGTCGGTCGGGGTGCCGGTGCCCGGCAACCCCAGCTCCCTGATCGCCTGGGTCTTCGCCTCGGTCGCGGTGGCCACCGCGTTGACCAGAGCCGAGTCGGAGAGCCGGGCCGGCACGTACACCACGATGTTGACGGTGCCCACCCGCTGGGCGAGCGCCGCCGGCGCGGGCTCGGCGGCGAGCACCGGGGTGCCGAGCCCGACGGTCGCCCAGGTCCGCACCCCGGTGTCGGTCCTGCCCACCACCTCGGTCACATCGACCCCGGTCAGCAGGCCCACCCCGGGCCCGTCGAGGGCCAGGTCGGTGGAGAGCGCGGCCAGGTGCGCGGCCGGGTCGTCCCGGTCGTACGACATGGGCACGGTCGCGTTCAGCACCCAGTGCCGGAGGCCGATTCCACCGCCGAGCGGGCCGCTGCTGACGGCCCGCAGCGGCCCGTCCGCGCGCCAGACGAGTAGCGGGATCTTCCGCCCATCCTCGGTACGGCTGGTCAGACTCGGGTCGCTCAGCACGTCGGGCAGGTTACGCCCACCGATCAAGATTCCAGGGGCGACCTCTGATTCATGCTCACGTGCGCCTAGACTTGGCGGCGCGCGAGGGGATCAGCGGACGGCGGCCCCGGCCGACGGACGGCACGCGCAACCGGAGGTGCGCGATGGACGAGGTACTGGCCCGCAGCGGGATCTTCCAGGGTGTAGACCCGGAGGCTGCCGAGGCGCTCGCCAAGGAGATGGAGACGATCGAGGTCCGAAAGGGCGAGATCGTCTTCAATGAGGGCGAGCCCGGTGACAGCCTCTATATCTTGCTGTCCGGAAAGATCAAGGTTGGCCGCCGCGCAGCGGACGGCCGGCAGAACCTGATCGCGGTGATGGGCCCGTCGGACATGGTCGGTGAGCTGTCGCTCTTCGACCCGGGTCCGCGTACGGCGACCGCCACCGCGGTGACCGACACCCGGCTCGTGCGACTGCGCAAGCAGGCGCTGCGGCCGTGGCTGAACAACCGTCCGGAGATCGCGGAGCAGCTGCTCCGGGTGCTCGCCCGGCGGCTTCGCCGCACCAACGACTCGCTCGCCGACCTGATCTTCACGGACGTGCCGGGCCGGGTCGCCAAGAACCTGCTCCAGATGGCCGGCCGCTTCGGCACCCGCGACGGCGGCGTGCTACGGGTGACCCACGACCTCACCCAGGAGGAGATCGCCCAGCTCGTCGGCGCCTCCCGGGAGACGGTCAACAAGGCGCTGGCCGACTTCGCCTCCCGGGGCTGGCTGCGGCTGGACGGCAAGAGCATCATCATCCTGGACCCGGAGCGCCTGGCCCGCCGCGCCCGCGTCTGAGCAGCACGTCCGTCCCCGCCCGCCGTCGTCGACGGCGGGCGGGGACGTCTCGTTCCGGCCTCTCGTTCTCTGCCCGGCGCAGAATTCCTGGACGGGGTGCCGGCACGGCGGGAGGGTGGAGCGATGCTGAACCGCGTCGCCGTCCTGTCCGACATCCACGGGGTACTGCCCGCACTGGAGGCGGTGCTGGCCGAGCCGGACGTCGCCGCCGCCGACCTGGTCGTGCTCACCGGCGACATCGCCGCCGGCCCGCAGCCGGTGGAGGTGCTCGACCTGCTGGCCGGCCTCGGCGACCGGGTCTGCTGGGTCGGTGGCAACGCCGACCGCGAACTCGTCGAGGCCCGGGCCGGCCGCGCCGCCTCGATCGAGGTGTCGAACTGGGCCGCCGGGCAGTTGCGGGAGGACCAGGTGGCCCGCCTCGCCGCGCTGCCGACAACGGTGACCCTGGACATCGACGGTCTCGGCCGGACGCTGTTCTGCCACGCGACGCCCCGGGACGACGAGGAGGTCGTGCTCGTCGACTCCCGGATGGCCCGGTGGTCGGAGGTGTTCGCCGGCCTCCCGCCCGAGGTCGGAACGGTGGTCTGCGGTCACACCCACATGCCCTTCACCCGCCTGGTCGACCGCCGCCTGGTGGTCAATCCGGGCAGCATCGGCATGCCGTACGGCGGGGCCGGCGCGTGGTGGGCCCTGCTCGGGCCGGGCGTGCACCTGCGCCGTACCGCGTTCGACGTGGACGCGGCCTGCGCCCGGGTGGCCGCTGAGTCGACCTTCCCCGATGCCGCCGCCTGGGCTGACGAGTACCTGCGCTCCCAGCACAGCGACGCCGACGCGCTCGCCGTCTTCGGCCCACGAGACGGTCGCTGAACCGCCCAGCCGGGGCTCGGGGAGGGAGGGCCACCGCACTCGCCTTCTCCGGCCCCTGAGAGTCACCAAAGCAGGAGCTGGGGGACGGTTCGGGGCGCCTTTGGAGCTGAATCGCTTGCGACATCAGCGGATGCGATCGGCGGACAACAGCGGCGGACAACAGCGGGCGGACAACAGCGGCGGACAACAGCGGCAGACGACTCGTTTGTGACATCAGCTCCACAGCGAGCCAGCACTCTGCACCCAACCTTGAGCCGCGCCGCCACACCCCTCACCGCGCCCCCGTGGGCAACGTGAACCCGGAAAAAGTCAGTCTTGACTGTTTGTTTCGTAGGCCGCAGGCTGTGCCGGTGACCACCTCATCGACGCGCGTCCCTCAGCAGGAGCGCAGCCGGGCCACCCAGGCCCGGCTGCTGGAGGCGACCGTCGACTGCCTGGTCGAGCACGGCTGGTCCGGCACCACCACGACCGTCGTCGCGGCCCGGGCCGGCGTCTCGCGCGGCGCACAGCTGCACCACTACCCCACCAAGGCCGCGCTGGTCACCGCCGCCGTCCGCCACCTGGCCGAGCGCCGGGCCGACGAGCTGCGTACCGAGGCGGAGGCGTTGCCGGCCGGGCCGCAGCGGCTGGACCGGGTGGTCGACCTGCTGGGCGTGGCGTTCACCGGGCCGCTCTTCGTCGCCGCGCTCGAACTCTGGGTTGCCGCTCGCACCGACCGGGAGCTACGGGAGGCGCTGGTCCCCCTCGAAGCGACCGTCGGCCGCGAGATGCACCGGCTCACCGTCTCCCTCCTCGGTGTGGACGAGCGCCGCCCCGGCGTCCGGGAGGCGGTGCAGGCCACCCTCGACCTGCTCCGCGGGCTGGGCGTGGCGAACCTGCTCAGCGACGACTCGGCCCGGCGTACCGCCCTGTTGACCACCTGGAAGCGCCAGCTCTCCGCCCTGCTCACGCCCTGACCGCCGGCCGCAGCGGCCCACACCGACCGGAGGCACCATGGTCGACCTCACCGACCTGCTCACGGACCTGGCCGACGAGTCCGCTCAGTTGGACGCCCTGGTGGCACCCCTGCCGGCGGCCGACTGGGCGCGGCCGACCCCCGCGCCGGGCTGGAGCGTCGGGCACCAGATCGCCCACCTCGCCTGGACCGACCACGTGGCGCTGCTGGCCGCCACCGACGCGGCAGCGTTCTTCGCGACGGTGACCGCCGCACCCGACCCGGCCCGCATGGTCGACCACGGCGCCGAGCAGTTCCTCGCCCCGCCAGCGGACCTGCTGGTCCGGTGGCGCGCCGGCCGGACGGCGCTGGCCGCCGCGCTCGCCGCCGTCCCGGCCGGCGAGAAACTGCCCTGGTACGGCACCCGGATGTCGGCCACCTCGATGGCGACCGCCCGGATCATGGAGACCTGGGCCCACGGCGAGGACGTGGCCGACGCGCTCGGCGTCGCCCGCCCCGCCAGCGACCGGCTCCGGCACGTGGCGCACCTCGGCGTGCGTACCCTCGGGCACGGGTTCGCCGCGCACGGCCGGCCGGCACCGACGGCGCCGGTCCGGGTCGAGCTGACCGGGCCCGGCGGCGACACCTGGAGCTGGGGCCCGCCCGACGCCCCCGACCGGCTGACCGGCCCGGCCCGGGACTTCTGCCTGCTGGTCACCCAGCGCCGCCACCGCGCGGACCTCGCCCTGCTGGCCACCGGCCCGGTGGCCGACGAGTGGCTCGACGTGGCGCAGGCCTTCGCCGGCCCGCCCGGCTCCGGCCGGGAGCCCGGGGCGGAGACCGCCCGGGAAGCCGCGCGGACCGGCGGCGAGGTTCCGGCGTGATCCGGATCGGCAACGCCTCCGGCTTCTACGGCGACCGGTTCACCGCCTGGCGGGAGATGCTCGACGGTGGCGAGCTGGACGTGCTGACCGGCGACTACCTGGCCGAGCTGACCATGCTGATCCTCGGCCGGGACCGGCTGCGTGACCCGGGTCTCGGCTACGCGAAGACGTTCCTGCGCCAGCTGGAGACCTGCCTCGGCACCGCCCTCGACCGGGGGGTGCGGATCGTGACCAACGCCGGCGGGCTGAACCCGGCCGGCCTCGCCACCGCCATCGACCAGCTCGCCGGCCGCCTGGGCCTGGCGGTGCGGGTGGGGTACGTCGAGGGCGACGCCATCCAGCGACCCGACGCGCTGACGGCGAACGCGTACCTGGGCGCGTTCGGGATCGCCGCCTGCCTCGACGGCGGGGCGGACGTGGTGGTCACCGGACGGGTCACCGACGCGTCGCTCGTGGTCGGCCCGGCCATCGCCCGGTACGGGTGGGGCCGCGACGACCTGGACGAGCTGGCCGGGGCGACCGTCGCCGGGCACCTCCTCGAGTGCGGCGCGCAGGTCACCGGCGGCAACTTCAGCTTCTTCACGGAGCTGCCCGACGGGGGGCACCGGCCGGGCTTCCCGATCGCCGAAGTGCACCCGGACGGCTCCGCGGTGGTGACCAAGCATCCCGGCACCGGCGGCGCGGTCACCGTGGAGACGGTCACCGCCCAGCTGCTCTACGAGGTGGGTGGTCCGGCGTACCTGGGGCCGGACGTGGTGACCCGCCTGGACAGCGTGACGCTGGGCTCCGACGGGTCGGACCGGGTCCGGGTCTCCGGCGTCCGGGGCACCCCGCCACCGGCCACGCTCAAGGTGGGCGTCAACAATCTCGGCGGCTTCCGCAACTCCATGACGTTCGTGCTGTGCGGGCTGGACATCGAGGCGAAGGCGGCCCTGGTCCGCGGGCAGGTCGAGGAGGCGGTGGGCAGCGACGGGCTGGAGTTCGTGCTGGCCCGCACCGACCATCCGGACGCCACCGACACCGAGGCGGCCAGTGCGCTGCTCCACGTCCACCTTCGCGACAGCGACCGGACGCGGGCCGGGCGGGCCTTCTCGGCCGCCGCGGTGGAGCTGGCGCTGGCGTCGTACCCGGGCTGCACCCTGACCACCCTGCCGGGCGACGCCACCCCGTACGGCGTCTTCACCGCCGACACGGTGCCGCAGGACGCCGTGGCGCACGTCGCCGTGCTGCCCGGCGGCGAGCGGGTGCCGATCGCGCCACCGCCCACCACGGGTCCGGAGGACCCCCATGAACATCAAGAGCCGATGACAGGGAGCCCTTCCACCCCGCGTCGGACCCGGCGTGGGGTGCTCGGGGAGCTCGTCGGCGCGCGCTCCGGGGACAAGGGCGGGGACGCCAACCTCGGCGTCTGGGCGCGCTCCGACGCCGGGTACGACTGGCTGCGCGGGTGGTTGACCGTCGAACGGCTGGCCGAGCTGCTGCCGGAGACCGCACCGCTGACGGTGCAGCGGCATGAGCTGCCGAACCTGCGCGCGGTCAACTTCGTGATCGAGGGCCTGCTCGGGGCCGGGGTGGCCGCGTCCACCCGGTTCGATCCGCAGGCCAAGGCGCTCGGCGAGCTGCTGCGCTCGCGGGTCGTCGACCTGCCGGCCGACGTGGCGACGGGGGTGCCCGCATGAGCATCGTGGACAGTCCGGAGCGCCGGCAACTGCGCGAGCTGACCCGGGCGTTCGTGACGCGGGAGGTCCTGCCGCACCTGGACGAGTGGGAGCGGGCCGGTGAGGTGCCCCGGGCACTGCACGCGACCGCCGCGAAGCTCGGCCTGCTCGGCATCGGCTTCCCCGAGTCGGTGGGCGGCAGCGGCGGCGACCTGCTCGACTCGATCATCGTGACCGAGGAGCTGATCCGCTCCGGCGGCTCGTCCGGTCTCGTCGCCGCCCTGTTCACGCACGGCATCGCGCTGCCGCACATGGTCGCGGCGGCCGGCGCCCGCACCGGCGGGTCGCTGGGCGGCCGGTTGGGCGGGGCGGCGGCGTCCCGCGACGACGACCTGATCGACCGGTACGTCCGGCCCACCCTGGCCGGCACGACGATCGGCGCGCTGGCGATCACCGAACCGGACGGCGGCTCGGACGTGGCCGGCATCCGCACCACCGCCCGCCGGGACGGCGACCACTACGTGGTGAACGGGTCGAAGACGTACATCACCAGCGGGCACCGGGCCGACTTCGTGACCACGGCGGTCTGCACCGAGTTCCCCGGTAGCGGCGAACTCACCCTGCTGGTGATCGACAAGGGCACGCCCGGCTTCACCGTCGGCCGCCGGTTGGAGAAACTCGGCTGGCACTGCTCGGACACGGCGGAGCTCTCGTTCGTCGACGTGCGGGTGCCGGTGGCCAACCGGATCGGCGCGGAGAACACCGGCTTCCTGGCGATCATGCAGCACTTCGCCGCGGAGCGGCTCTCGCTGGCCACCCAGGCGTACGCCACGGCGCAGCGCTGCGTCGAGCTGGCCGTGCGCTGGTGCCGGGACCGGGAGACCTTCGGGCGTCCACTGGCCAGCCGGCAGTTGGTCCGGCACCGACTGGCCGAGATGCACACCCGGGCCGAGGCGGCCCGGTCGTACGTGCACGAGGTGGCCGGTCGGGTGGCAGCCGGCGAGCCGGTGGTGACCGAGGTGGCGATGGCCAAGAACGTCGCGGTGGCCGCCTGCGACCACGTCGTCGACCAGGCGTTGCAACTGCACGGCGGCTTCGGCTACCTGCGTGACGCCGAGGTGGAGCGGCACTACCGGGATGCCCGCATCCTCGGCATCGGCGGCGGCACCACCGAGATCATGAACGAGATCATCGCGAAGGGCATGGGCCTGTGAGCGCGAGGAGTGAGCCGGGCCCGCGAGCCCCGCAGTCGCGAGCGAAGGAGGCACGGTGAGCACCCTGGACAGCGCGATCGACCCGTCCGCGGCCGGCTACGTGGCGAACCGGGCGGCCCTGCTGGACCGGCTGGCCGAGTTGGACGCCGCACTGGACCGGGCCCGGGCCGGCGGCGGCGACACGTACGTGGCCCGGCACCACGCCCGCGGCAAGATGCTTCCCCGGGAGCGGATCGAGCTGCTGGTGGACGCCGACAGCCCGTTCCTGGAGCTGTCGCCGGTCGCCGCCTACGGCACGGACTTCCCGGTCGGCGCCAGCGTGGTCACCGGCATCGGTGTGGTCGAGGGCGTGGAGTGCCTGATCGTCGCCAACGACCCGACCGTACGCGGCGGCGCCGTCAACCCGTGGTCCCTCGCGAAGACCCGGCGGGCCGGCGAGATCGCCCTGGCCAACCGGCTGCCCATGGTCAACCTGGTCGAGTCGGCCGGGGCGGACCTGCCCACCCAGGCGGAGATCTTCATTCCGGGCGGGCGGGTGTTCCGCGACCTGACCCGGCTCTCGGCGGCGGGCATCCCCACGGTCAGCGTGGTCTTCGGCAACGCGACGGCCGGTGGCGCGTACGTGCCGGGGATGTCCGACCACGTGATCATGATCCGGGACCGGTCCCAGGTCTACCTGGCCGGTCCGCCGCTGGTGAAGATGGCCATCGGCGAGGTCACCGACGACGAGTCGCTGGGCGGCGCGGCGATGCACGCCGGCACGTCCGGGCTGGCCGACTACCTCGCCGAGGACGAGCGGGACGGCATTCGACTGGCCCGGCAGTGCGTCCGCCGACTGAACTGGCGCAAGCAGGGCCCGCCGCCGCGCACGCCCGTTCCGCAACCGCCGAAGTACGACCCGGAGGAGCTGCTGGGCATCACCAGCGCCGACCTGAAGGTGCCGTTCGACCCGCGCGAGGTGCTGGCCCGGGTCCTGGACGGCAGCGAGTTCGACGAGTTCAAACCGGCGTACGGGGGCGCGCTGGTCACCGGCTGGGGCGAGCTGCACGGGTATCCGGTGGGCGTGCTCGCCAACGCCCGCGGGGTGCTGTTCAGCGAGGAGGCGCAGAAGGCGGCCCAGTTCATCCAGCTCGCCAACGCCGCGGACACCCCGCTGATCTTCCTCCAGAACACCACCGGCTACATGGTCGGCACCGAGTACGAGCAGCGCGGCATCATCAAGCACGGCGCGTTGATGATCAACGCGGTGTCCAACTCGACGGTGCCGCACCTGACGGTGAACCTGGGCGCCTCGTACGGGGCCGGCAACTACGGGATGTGCGGCCGGGCGTACGAGCCGAGGTTCCTGTTCACCTGGCCGAACGCCAAGTCGGCGGTGATGGGCCCGGCCCAGCTCGCCGGGGTGCTCTCCATCGTGGCCCGGCAGGCCGCCGCCGCGCGCGGGCGCGACTACGACGAGGAGTCCGACGCGGCGATGCGAATGATGGTCGAGCAGCAGATCGAGTCGCAGTCCGGGGCGCTCTTCCTCTCCGGTCGGCTCTACGACGACGGGGTGATCGACCCCCGGGACACCCGGACCGTCCTCGGGCTCTGCCTCTCGGCGATCCACAACGGACCGGTGAAGGGCGCCGACGGCTTCGGCGTCTTCCGGATGTAGCCGGTGAGCGCGAGGAACGCAGCGCAGCGGAGTCCCGCAGTCGCGAACGAAAGGCAGGCTAAGGGGAGCATGATCAATCGACTTCTGGTGGCCAACCGGGGGGAGATCGCTCGTCGGGTCTTCGCGACCTGTCGCGCGCTCGGCGTGGAGACGGTCGCCGTGCACTCGGACGCGGACGCCGCCGCGCCGTTCGTCGCCGAGGCGGACCAGGCGGTGCGGCTGCCGGGCGACACGCCGGCCGAGACGTACCTGCGGGTGGATCTGATCCTGGACGCGGCCCGCCGCAGTGGCGCGGACGCGGTCCACCCGGGCTACGGCTTCCTCGCCGAGAACGCCGAGTTCGCGGCGGCGGTGACCGACGCCGGGCTGACCTGGGTGGGGCCGCCGGCCAAGGTGATCGCCTCGATGGGCGACAAGCTGGCGGCGAAGGCGCTGCTCGCCGAGGCGGGCGTGCCGATGCTGCCCAGCTGGACCGACCCCGACGAGGTGTCCGACTTCCCCGCACTGGTCAAGGCGTCGGCCGGCGGCGGCGGGCGCGGCATGCGGATCGTCCGGGACGGCGCCGGGCTGGCCGAGGCCGTCGCCTCGGCGCGCCGCGAGGCGGCGGCGGCGTTCGGTGACGGCACGGTCTTCATCGAGCGGTACGTCGAGCGCGGCCGGCACGTCGAGGTGCAGATCTTCGGCGACACCCACGGCACGGTCGCCGCGCTGGGGGTGCGGGAGTGCTCGATCCAGCGCCGACACCAGAAGATCATCGAGGAGGCGCCCGGGGTCATCCCCTCGGAACTGCGGGAGCGGCTGCACGAGGCGGCGGTGGCCGCCGGGCGGGCGGTCGACTACGTGGGGGCCGGCACGGTCGAGTTCCTGCTGGCGCCGACCGGCGAGTTCTTCTTCCTCGAGATGAACACCCGCCTCCAGGTGGAGCACCCCGTCACCGAGTTGATCACCCCGGTCGGGCTGGACCTGGTCCGGCTGCAACTGCTGGTGGCCGAGGGCGCCCCGCTGCCCGAGCACGCCCACTACCCCGCCGCGCGTGGCTACGCGATCGAGGTGCGGTTGTGCGCCGAGGAGCCGGCGCAGGGCTGGCGGCCCGCCACGGGCACCCTGCACCGGTTCAGCGTGCCCGGGGTGGACCGCGAGTTCGGCTGGCTCCAGCGGTCGGGGCTGCGGCTCGACTCCGGCGTGGTGGCGGGCTCGGTGGTGGGCGTGCACTACGACTCGCTGCTCGCCAAGCTGATCGCCGTGGCGCCGACCCGGGCGGAGGCGACCCGGGCGTTGGCGGGCGCGCTGGCCCGGGCCGAGCTGCACGGGGTGGCCACCAACCGCGACCTGCTGGTGCGGGTGCTGCGCAGCCGGGAGTTCGCGGCGGGCGAGATCGACACCGGGTTCCTGGAACGGCACCCGGAGGTCTTCGTCCCACTGCTCCCCACCGATCAGCTCCCGGTCACCGCCCTCGCCGCGGCGCTGGCCGGCGCCGCGCAGCGCCGGGCGAGCGCGCCGGTGCTTCCCGGGCTCCCCTCCGGCTGGCGCAACGTCCCCGCCGTCCCCCAGGTCACCCGCTTCGCCGGCCCCGACGGCGAGATGGAGGTTCGCTACCGCCTGGACCGGACCGGGCGGCTCGTCGACTGGTCCAGCACGCCGGCGGCTTCCGGTGCCGCCGAGGGCTCTGGGGACCGGCCGGGAACCGCCGGCACGGCCGGCTCGCCCGTCGTGGCGCTGGTCGAGGCCGCCCCGGACCGGGTCGTGCTCGACGTCGACGGCGTACGGCGCGCTTTCCGCGTACACCGGGTGGGGTCGAACGTCTTCGTGGACGGCCCGGACGCGTCGGCGAGCCTGACCGAGCTGCCGCGTTTCCCGCTGCCCACCGCGGAGCTGGCCGCCGGCTCGCTGCTCGCGCCGCTGCCCGGCGCGGTGACCCGGGTGCACGTCGAGGTCGGCCAGCGGGTCGCGGCCGGCGACCTGCTGCTCACGCTGGAAGCGATGAAGCTGGAACACCGCGTGCTCGCCCCGACCGACGGGGTCGTCGCCGAGCTGCCGGTGCCGGCCGGCGGTCAGGTGCGCACCGGCGCCGTGCTGGCCGTGGTCACTTCAGAGGAGGACCCGCGATGACCTTCGACCTCACCCCCGAGCAGGACCAGTTGCGCGACGCCGTGCGGGCGTTGGGCCGCCGGTACGGCCACGGCTACTTCGTCGAGAAGGCGAAGGCCGGCGAGCACACCACCGAGCTGTGGGCCGAGGCCGGCCGGCTCGGCTACCTGGGGGTCAACATCCCCACCGGGTACGGCGGCGGGGGCGGCGGCATCACCGAGCTGGCCATCGTCTGCGAGGAGCTGGCGGCGGCCGGCTGCCCACTGCTGCTGCTCGTGGTCTCCCCCGCAATCGCGGCCACCGTCATCCACCGGCACGGCACGGAAGAGCAGCGCAAGCGGCACCTGCCCGGTCTCGCCGACGGCTCCCAGAAGATCGTCTTCGCGATCACCGAGCCGGAGGCCGGCTCCAACTTCCACCGGCTCGGCACGGTGGCCCGCCGCGACGGCGACGGGTGGCTGCTCTCCGGCCGGAAGTGCTACATCTCCGGCGTCGACGAGGCGGACCACGTGCTCGTGGTGGCCCGCGTCGCGGTCGACGACGGCCAGGCCGGCTCCGGGGACGCGTCCGGGCAGAAACTCAAGCCGGCGCTGTTCATCGTGCCGGCCGACGCGGCCGGGCTGACCCGGTCCAAGCTGGACATGGAGATCGTGTCCCCGGAGAACCAGTTCCTGCTCTACCTGGACGACGTGCGGCTGCCCGCCGACGCGCTCGTCGGCGAGTCGCTCGACGCCGGGCTCCCGGCGCTCTTCGCCGGTCTCAACCCGGAGCGGATCACCGTCGCCGCGATGGGCGCCGGCACCGGCCGGTACGCGATCGAGCGGGCCAGCGGGTACACCGCCACCCGCAAGGTGTGGGGTGGCCGCAGCATCGGCTCGCACCAGGGGGTGTCGCACCCGTTGGCGCACGCGGCGGTGCAGGTGGAGCTGGCCCGGCTCATGATCCAGAAGGCCGCCACCCTGTACGACGCCGGCCGCGACCTGGAGGCCGGGGTGGCCGGCAACATGGCCAAGTACGCCGCCGGGGAGGCCGCCGCGCTCGCCGTGGACACCGCCGTCCAGGCACTCGGCGGGGCCGGCATGACCACCGAGTACGGAGTGGCCACCCTCCTCGGCGCGGTGCGGGCCGGCCGGATCGCCCCGGTCAGCCGGGAGATGATCCTCAACTTCGTCGCCCAGCACGTCTTGGGTCAGGACAAGTCCTACTGATCGGCCACTCTGATCGACGCTCAGCCGGGGGCGCGGCAGGCGGCGTCGATCCGGTGCACCGGGCGGACCCGCCGGCCCATCCCCTCCAGCAGCGAGTCCTCGACGTGGAAGTCGTGGATCCGCAGCCGGTGGCGGGGCAGCTCCTCCTCGCTCGGGCAGAGCACCTGGGCACGGACGAGGTCGACGGGGACGTACCGCACGCCGCCCCGCTCCTGGAGGATCACCATGTTGACGTCGTCGGTGGTGACCACGTGCCCCCGGACGTCCTCGGTGGGGCCGTTCTCCACGCCGACCGTGGTGACGGTGAGCGGGAGCACCGGCGTGCTGATCACGGGCAGCGCGGCCCACACCAGCATGGCCAGCACCGCCACCTCGGTCAGCGACGCCAGCGGCCGGATCACCATCCCGGGCAGCGGGCCGGCGATGAAGAGGGCCAGCAGCGGCGGCACCACGATGAGCGCCAGCACCAGCCGTTCGCCTCCCTGCTCCACCGCGTCGCGCAGGGTGGGCAGCATCAGCCAGCCGTACCCGGCGAGCAGCGCGAGGATCAGCAGCACCCGTGGCGTGGCCCGCTCGTGCAACCGCTCGGGGCGGAGCTGGAACGCGGCCACGAACGCCGGCAGAAGCAGCGGGAGGTAGAGCAGCGGCCAGGTGATCAGGGCGAGCAGGAAGCTGGCCAGCACCACCCAGGCCGGGGTGATGTCGGCCCAGCGGGCGAAGAGCGGACGACGACGGGTGCCCGGCGGAAGCCGGTCCGCGCTGACGGCCAACACCGCGCCGAGCGCGAAGACGGCGACCATGCCGGTCGAGAGCAGCCGGGCCGCGGTGGTCACGAAACCGGCGAGCAGGTTGACCGGCCCGACGTTCGCCACCAGCAGCAGCGTGGTCTGGAGTTCGCCGCCCGCCTCGACCCCGAGGCGGAGCACCGAGAAGATCGCCGGTACGCCCACCAGAGCGGTCCAGAACGACTGGCTGGCGCGGGCGCGCCGCTCCGCCGGGTCCCACCGCACCCGCCCGGGCTCCACCTCGGCGACGACCGGTTCGGTGGGTTCGGCGACCGGCACACCCGCCGGCCACCCGGCGGAGTCCGTCCCGACGTCGGCACCCGGCACGTCGGCCGTGCCGGTCGGCATGGACGCCCGGGGCGGCGGGACCGGGCCTTCGGCACCGGCGCCGCTGGTGGCGGTCGGCGCCGTGCTCACCGGCGGGGCGCCTTGTCGTCGAAGTCGACCAGCTTCGGCACCTCCAGCGGCTGCGGCTGCCGCTTCTCGGCGCGCAGCCACGGGCCCAGCGTCCGGTTGTACGCGGTCTGCCAGGGGCTCGCCTGCCCGTCCCGCCCCTGCTCGTAGCTCTTCTGCAGGAAGAACGCGACCAGGTCGCGCAGCGCCGGGTCGCCGATCGGCACGCCGACGCCCAGCAGCTCGCTGGTGCCGAACGGCATGTCCACGATCTCGAACTCCTTGGGGAAGCTGGCCAGGAAGCCGGCGAGGATCGACTCGTCGGAGCTGACCGCGTCGTACCGGCCCTTCCGGATGCCGTCGACGCAGTCGCCGACGTCCTTCACCACGAACGTCTTGACCTGGTGCTTCTCCAGCTCGGCCTCGGTGGTGGAGCCGCCGCTGGTGCAGATCCGGTAGGCCGGGTCGCGCAGATCCTCGATGGTGCGGATCTTGTCCTTAAGCCGGGTCGACACCATCACCTCCTGCGTGGTGACGAGGTACGGCCCCGCGAAGCTGACCAACTTCTTGCGGTCCTCCGTCATGGAGAAGCTCGACACCACCAGGTCGACCGTGCCGCCCTGAAGGGCGGGGATGCGGTCCTCGGTGGACACGGAGACGAACTCCAGCCGCTGATCGCCCTCGTAGCCGAGCGAGGCGGCCACGTACCGGCCGATCTCGACGTCGAAGCCGACGTGCTGGCCGTTTCGCAGCTCGCCCATCAGCGGCTCGTTGGTGGCGACGCCGATGCGCAGCTTCGACTGGCCGTAGATGTGCGTCTCGCGCAGCTTCTCCTGCACCGACGGCAGGTCCGGCTCCCGCCGGCTGTCGCAGCCGGCGGCAGCGGCCAGCGTGAGGGTCAGGGCGACCGCCAGCGTCGTCGCGACCGCGCGGAGCCGGGACTGGGAAGTGACAACGTTCATGGGCGACCTCGCTGACGGAACAGCCTGCGGGATACCGAGAGTAGCGGCTTCGGTCCACTCCGTGTGGACGCCGATCGGTCACGTCGGACTGTCCGCCCGGTGGGCTCGATCGACACGTCGGGCGGGCACTGTGGTTGACAGCCGGCCCCGTCGCGACATGCTGGAGGGGTGAGTCGATTGCCCAGGCCCGATGCGCGGACGGCGGCGGTGGTCGCGGCGCTGGGAGCCCTTGCGCTGCTGGTCATGCTGGTCGTCTGGCGCCGCCAGGATTTTCTCGGCGTGGTCCTCGCGCTGCTCTGCGTCCTGCTGACCATGGTCGCCGGGGTGTCCGTGTCCGCCGCCCGCCAGGGCGTCGACCCGGAGCCGGCGGACCGGCCGTTCGCCGCCGGGCCGCCGGAGTTGATGCCGTACGGGATCGACGCGGACACCCTCGACGCCCTGGACAGCCGGGACGCGTTGCGTGCGGTGCGTGACCGGCGGCGCGGGTCCGGCGGGTTCAGCGATCGGTGAGGGTGGGCGCGGTGAGCGCGTCCACGCCCCGCCCCGCCAAACACCGGTAGGTCCGGTCGAGGCTGCCGTCCACCGGCGGCAGCACCTCCAGGTGCCAGCCGACCGGCTCGGTGATCCCGGTGGTCAGCCGGAACGTCGTCACGCTGCACACCTGCCGCACCGGCTCGGCGGCGACCACGTCGTCATAGTCGGCGCCGACCAGCGACACCGGCAGGATGCCCTCGGCGTACGTCTCCCAGGTGTGCGGCCCCGCGCAGGGGACGCGGGCGGCCTCGGCGCGGTTGCCGCGGATCCGCACCGGGCCGAAGCACTCCAGCTCGGGCAGGCACCGGGCGCCCTCGGGTAGGCCGGTCGGCGACCCGGGGCCGGTCGTGCAGCCCGGCAGCGGCCCGGTCGCCGGCGCGGCGACCCGACTGACCGAGGGGGACGGGTCGGGCGGCTGGCCACTGCCGGCCATCCAGGCGCCGGCGGTGCCGGAGGCGGCGAGCGCCAGCACCCCGGCGCCACCGAGGAACCAGCGCCGCCAGCGGCGACCGTCGGGAACCGTCGGGTGGACGTCCTCGACCGCGGGGCGGGGCACCGGCTGGCCGCCGGCGTACGGGCCGACGTGGATCGGGCCCTCGCCGGTCGGTGCACCGCTGACCGGCGCCGACGGCCGGCCGAGCGGCACGCTGGCGAGCAGGTCGTGCAGTTCGAGGGCGGAGGGCCGCTCGGCCGGGTCGTTGACCATGCCGGCGCGCAGCACGTCGATCAGCTCGTCCGGCACGCCGGGCAGGCTGGGGACGGGCTGGTTGAACATCTCCAGCACGGTGACCAGGCTGGGGTTGCGCTCGGACTGCCAGCGGGGCGGCCGGCCGTGCATCACCGCGTAGAGGGTGGCGCAGAGCGCGTACACGTCGACGGCCGGCGACGGCGGGCTGTGGTTGAACATCTCCGGCGGCGCGTACGCCGGGGTGAGCACCTCCAGGGTGACCGAGGCGTCCCGGGCCTCGGCCAGCACGGCCAGCCCGAAGTCGGCCAGCACCGCCGAGTTGAAGTGCGAGTAGAGGATGTTCGCCGGCTTCACGTCCCGGTGCAGCACGCCGGCCCCGTGCGAGTGGGCCAGCGCGTCGGCGATCTTCAGGCCGAGGTCGCGGGCCTCCACCGGGCCCAGCGGCGAGGTGCGCATCCGTTCGGCGTACGACCCGTCGCACAGCTCCATGATCAGGTAGGGGTGCTGGTCGACGGTGACCCCGACGTCGAAGAGGTCCACCACGTGCGGGTGTGACGACATCCGCCCGGCCGCCCGCGCCTCGCGCAGGAAGCGGGCCTGGTCGCGTTCGCTGTCCAGCGTGCGGTTCTCGACCTTGACGGCGACCTCGCGCCCCACCGAGATCTGGGTGGCCTGGTAGACGGTGGCGTAACCACCTCGGGCAAAGACCCGCAAATCAGTCAGACCGGGCACGATCGGCACCGGCAAGCCGCCGGTCGGGGTGTCGGTCACTGCTCGAAAATACCCAACCCGGCCGGTGGCTCAGCGCACCGCGTCCGCCGAGGCGGCACCGGGTGCCTCCCCGACGTCACCCGCCGCGTCGCTGCCGCCGGGCGCCGCGTCGGTGGTGGCCGGTGCCGTGTCGGTGCCGGCAGCCGACGCGCTGGTGCTGGCCGGCGCGCCTCGACGGGCGTCCAGACGCAGGCCGACGGCGGTGGCCACCGCGCCCAGGCCCTCCCAGGCGGCCACGCCGAAGAACCGGTCGGGGGCGATGTCGGCCAGCACGGCGATGCTGAACACGGTGAAGGTGACCAGCCGGAAGACCACCGTGAACCGGTAGAACGCCCGCCACTCCGTGACCGTGGCGAGCAGGTAGTAGACCCCCATGTTGAACGACGCCATCGAGGAGGCCAGCAGGAAGGTGCCGGTGTGGTCACCGACGGCACGGGTGGCCGGCACCTCCAGCCCAAGCATGCGCAGCATGGCCTCCGGCCAGAGCAGCCCGAACGCACCCATCATCAGCGCCAGCACGCCGAAGACCGCGATGGTCCAGCCCGCGACGGAACGCGGCAGCTTCATGATGCGCCTCCCCAGGCACGGCGACGGTTACCACTGTGGACCGCCACACGGTGTTGACACGCTAGCCGCTCCCCCCGACCATCCACATCCCCACAATCGCCAGAATCGCACCCCTACGGCCGCGCGCCCCGCCCGCCACTGACTCACCGATCAGGGCCGAACACGGCGAGTTGATCCCACCAACAGCGATCGTCCCCAGATCCACCCGCGCCCGGAAGGAGGGGGGTCAGTCGGCGGTGGCCAGGCGGGCGCGGAGGGCGTCCGCCGCCGCGCGTTCGCTGCGCTGCTCGGTGGCGTACGCCAGGCGAACCGCCTCCTCCGCGCAGGACAGGGCCTCCTCGGGGCGACCACAGGCGGCGAGCGCCTCGGCGAGCACACTCGCCGCGATCACCTGGCTGCGCACGTCCTCGGCCGGCGCGGTGACCGCCCGCCGGGCCCAGTCCAGCGCCTGCTCCCGCTGACCGTGGGCGAGCAGCGCCGACGCGTACCGGGCCATCGTCTGGCGACGGGAGAAGAGCAGCGACGGCGCGCTCGCGGCGGCGGTGGCCACCGGGGCGAGCAGCCCGACCGCGGTCGCCGCGTCGCCGGCCGCCAGTCGGGCGGTCGCCAACAGCACCCGGGGGGCGA
This sequence comes from Micromonospora acroterricola, assembly GCF_003172955.1. GTDB lineage: Bacteria > Actinomycetota > Actinomycetes > Mycobacteriales > Micromonosporaceae > Micromonospora > Micromonospora acroterricola. The sequence continues at coordinate 31,161 of NZ_QGKR01000139.1, forward strand.
CCTGCGCCGGCGCCTGCGGGTTGTGCGGCTCGACGGCGGTCAGCACCGCGCGGGCCACCCGCTCGGCGGTCTCGCAGTCGCCCATGTCCAGCGCCACGAAGCCCCGCAGCGTGCCGGCCATCCCGGTGAGCAGCGGGTGCGAGGTCTGCTCGGCGTACGCCAGGGCGTCGGTGAGCAGGTCGGCCGCGTGCTCCGGCTCGCCCAGCCCCCGCGCCACCACGGCCCGGACCACCAGCGCGAACCCGCGCCCCCAGTCGTCGGACGCGGCGGCGAACTCGCGGTACGCCCGCCGCGCCTCCCGGTCGGCCTCGGCCAGCTCGCCCAGCTCGGCGGTGGCGAACGCCGCCACGGCGCGCAGTGTGCCCACCGCCCACGCTTCGCCGACCCGCTCGCCGAAGGGCAGGAAGACCTGCGCCATCCGGCACGCCTCGCGGAGCCGGCCGGCGAGCAGCCGGGCGAACGCCGTCGTGCCCCGCAGCCAGGCCCGCCCGTACGGGTCCTTCAGCTCGGCGAAGAGCCGGGCCGCCCGACCGAGCACCGCGTCGGTGCCGGCGAAGTCGCCCCGGGTGGTGGTCACCCAGGCCAGGTTCTGCAACGACCAGGCCTGCCCGCGCCGGTCCTGCGCGCCGAGGCTGACCTGGTACGCGGCGGCCAACCGGCTGCTCGCCTGGCTCAACCGCCCGGCCACGAAGTCGGCCATGCCGAGCCGGCGCATCGCCGAGGCGCGCAGTGTGGGCAGCCCTCCGGCGGTGGCCACCTGCAACGCCTCCTGCCAGGCGGCCACGGCCCGGCTCTGGTCGCCGAGTGTCTGCTGGGCCTGCCCGGCGAGCAGCTGGGCGCTGGCCCGGATGGCCTCGTCCCCCGCGTTCGCGGCGATCTTCTCGGCGTAGGCGAGCGCGTCGACGACCCTGCCGATCTGGAGCAGCGCCCGGGCGTGCACGATCCGGTCGGCGGCCGGCACACCGTCGCGGGCCAGTTCGGTGGCGCGCTCGGCGTACTCGACGGCCATCGCCGGCTCGCCGGCCGACAGCGACCGGCGGGCGGCCCGGCCGAGCGCGGCGACCCCGAGCGGGACCACCGCCCGGGCCGGCGCGTCCGGGCGCAGCTTCACCGCGTCGGCGAGCGCGGCGGTCCGCTCGACGTGGGTGGCCACGAAGTCGTCCCGGGCCTCGTCGGTGAACCCGCCGACCGTGCCGACCGCGGCCTCGTCGGCCGGCGCCGCCCAGCGGGCCAGCGCGGCGTGCCGCTCAGCCAGCTCCGCCTTGCTCACCCCGGCGTACGCGGCCTCGCGCATCAGCGGGGTGGCGAACGCGTAGCCGGTACGGGTGCGGTGCAGCATCCGGCGTTGCAGCAGCTCCTCGACGGCCCGGTCGAGTTCCACGGCGGCCACCGCCGAGGGCCGGCTCACGGCCCTGACGGTACGGCTGGAGGCCGCCGAGACCGACCGTGACCTGGCCCAGCGGCGGGTGGCGCAGCTCGGCGACCAGGTCAGCGACCTGGCGCTGGCGCTGGCCCGGCTGGGCGCCGCCACGCCGGACGACGCCACCCGCTGACGCGGCGGGGTTGCCGGGCGGTCAGTGGATGCCGGCCATCAGCGCGCGGATGTGCCGGGCGAACATCACGGCGCCCAACCCGAACGCCACCGACGCGAGGCCGAAGGTGAGGAAGTAGGTCGACTCGGACCAGGTGTCGGCGAGCCGCGCCACCTGCCCGCCGATCGCGTCGCCGACGGCGGTGGCGAGGAACCACAGCCCCAGCATCTGGCTCGCGTACTTCACCGGCGCCAGCTTGGTGGTGGCGGACAGGCCGACCGGGCTCAGCGACAGCTCACCGGCCACCTGGATGGCGAACACCGCCACCAGCCACCACGGGGACACCAGGTCACCGCCGACGGCGGCCTGCGCGGCAGCGGCCATCAGCACGAACGACAGGCCGTTGAGCACCAGACCGACGGCGAACTTCACCGGCGTGGACACCCGGTTGCCCACCCGCAGCCAGAGCAGCGCGAACAGCGGCGCCCCGATGATGACCAGGATGGGGTTGACCGACTGGAGCCAGGACGCCGGGAAGGTGAAGCCGGCCACGTCCCGGTCGGTGCGCTCGGCGGCGAAGAGGTTCAGCACCGACCCGGCCTGGTCGTAGATCAGCCAGAACGCGGCGGCGAACACGAACAGCCACAGGTACGCCTTCATCCGGCTGCGTTCGGTCGCGCTGAGTTCCCGGTCGGTCATGATCCGGGCGAAGTAGCCGATGGTCACCAGCACGGTGACCGCGGTGAGCGCGTTCACCACCGTGTTGACGGTGAACAGCCCGACCAGCGCGAGGGCGCCGACGAGCACGACGAGCACCGCGACCACCACCCCGGCGCGGGTGAGCGCCCGGCGGCGGTCGGCGCCGAGCAGAGGATCGGCGGGGCGGTCTCCGGCGTCGCCCAGATTGCGCCGGCCCAGCACGTACTGGATCACGCCGAAGGTCATGCCGACCGCGGCGACGGCGAACCCGAGGTGCCAGTTGATCTTTTCGCCGAGGAAGCCGGTGATCAGCGGGGCGATGAACGCGCCGAGGTTGATGCCCATGTAGAAGATCGTGAAGCCGGCGTCGCGGCGGGGGGAGTCCCGGTCGTACAGGGCGCCCACCATGGTGGAGATGTTCGGTTTGAGCAGGCCGGTGCCGAGGACGATGAGGGTCATCCCGGCGAAGACGCTCCACCGGGTGGGCACCGCCATCACGTAGTGCCCGGCGGCGATCACCACCCCGCCCCACAGCACGCTGCGCCGAGCCCCGATCAGCCGGTCGGCGACCCACCCGCCGGGCAGCGCCATCAGGTACACCATCGCGTTGTACGTGCCGTAGACGGCGTTCGCGCTGGACTCGCTCAGGCCCAGCCCGTCGTCGGCGGCCTCGGCGGTGAGGTACAGCACGAGGATCGCCCGCATGCCGTAGAAGCTGAACCGCTCCCACATCTCGGTGAGGAAGAGCGTGGCCAGCGCCCGGGGATGACCGAAGAACGTCCGCCCGGTGGGGGCCGGACGCTCGATTGGGACGTCATGGGCCATCGCAACCTCCGGTGCGCTCGGGCGGTTAACATCCCCGGTGGCAGCCGAAACACTCCACCGTTCCGAGCCGGCCGGGGATCACCTGGCCGGTTGGTCATCCTGGCCGGCTACCCTTGGTCCCGGCCCACCCGTGGATGCCTCACGCCCTCGGGCGGGAATGGCTCGACGGGGACGCACGGTTACACCCAGAAGACCAGCACCACGAACGAGGGGAAGTCGATCATGGGCGAGCGTATGCTGCGCGGAAGCCGCCTGGGCGCGGTCAGCTACGAATCCGACCGCAACACGGAGCTCGCGCCGCGTCAGACCCGCGAGTACCTCTGCGCCAAGGGCCACCAGTTCGAGGTGCCGTTCGCCGTCGACGCCGAGGTCCCGACGACCTGGGAGTGCAAGTTCGACGGCAGCGTCGCCCGACTCGTCGACGGCAGCGAGCCGGAGCAGAAGAAGGCCAAGCCGCCGCGTACCCACTGGGACATGCTGCTGGAGCGGCGCTCGATCGCCGAGCTCGAGGACATCCTCGCCGAAAGGCTCCAGGAGGTTCGTACCCGCCGCGGCCGCGCCTGAGCCGCACCCGCACGACACGACGGCGCCCCCGGGGGTTTTCCCCCGGGGGCGCCGTCGTGTCCGCGCTCAGTTGCGGCCAGGCTCGACGATCTCGCCCTCGATGGCCCGGCCGCCGTCGACCACCACCGGCTGCTCCGGTTCCGGACGCGGCGTCGCTTGCGGCGCGCCCTGGCGCACCCGCACCGTACGGGGCCCGAACAGGTCACCGGCGACCATCGACGACACCCGCCGCTCGGTGGTGCGCTGCACACCGGCGCGGGCCAGTCGCCGCACCGGCGGCACCAGCAGCAGCAACCCGACCAGCCCGCTGACCAGGCCGGGCGCCGCCAGCAGCAGCGCGCCACCCAACCCCACGAGCCCGTCGGTCACCTGCCGCCCCGGAGGCTGCCCCGCCGCGGCGGAGGAGCGGAAACCCCGCCAGGCGCGCATCCCCTCGCGGCGCAGCAGCACCAGCCCGAGCAGGGACGCGGCGAACACCAGCAGCACCGCCGCGCCGAAGCCCAGCGCCCGCCCGACCAGGACGAACACCGCCAGCTCCAGCACCACCGCCAGCAACAGGGCCAGCGGTACGAACCTCAGTCCTCGGCGCATCTCACCTCATCGCCATTCCCGCGACACAGGAGCGTGTCCCGCCCATCCAGCATGACACGGCCGCGCTCACGGCCACCGCACCTGACCGGTGGGGGTGCCGTGCAGGCCCCGGCGTACGGCCTGCCGGCGGTCCTGCACCGCCCAGGTGGTGATCCGCCACAGCGCCTCGGCCACGATGCGCGGGCTCATCTTGCTGTCGCCGCGCTCCCGTTCGGCGAAGGTGATCGGCACCTCCACGATCCGTACGCCGGCCTGGTGGGCGAGCCGGGACAGCTCCACCTGGAACGAGTAGCCCTGTGAGCACACCGACGCCAGGTCGATGGCGTCCAGCGCGCTGAGCCGGTACACCCGGTAGCCGCCCGTGGCGTCGGAGACGGGCATGCCCAGCGCGAGGCGCGCGTACAGGTTGCCGCAGCGCGACAGCAGCAGCCGCCGCAGCGGCCAGTTCACGACCCGCGCGCCGCTGGTCCACCGCGACCCGATCACCACGTCCGCGTCGCGGGCGGCCCGCAGCAGCGCCGGCAGGTCCTCCGGGGCGTGTGAGCCGTCGGCGTCCATCTCCACCACGGCGTGGTAGCCGCGCTCGCGCGCCCAGTCGAACCCCGCCAGGTACGCGGCCCCGAGGCCCTGCTTGCCCTCGCGGTGCAGCACCTGCACGTGCGCGTCGCCGTCGGCGAGGTCGTCGGCGATCGCGCCGGTGCCGTCGGGGCTGTTGTCGTCGGCGATGAGGATCTGCACCGCCGGGGCGGCCCGGCGCAGCCGGTCCACGATCGCGGCGATGTTGTCGGCCTCGTTGTAGGTGGGGATCACCACCAGCACCCGGCCCACGCCGGGCACCTCGTCCGGACGCCGGATCGTATCGGTCGCCTGGATCACGGTTCCTCCGCTCCCGCCGGCGTACCGGCTGCTGCTATCCGGGCACGACCCGCTGCCGCCAGCGCAGCACCGCCGCGCCGACCAGGGCGGCCGCTGCCAGCCCGGCGAGCGCCAGCTCGGGCCACCAGCCGAGCCGGGTGGCGAGGGTGCGCCCGTCGTCGAGTCGCATCTGTCGCACCACGACCTCCCGGGTGTTGAACCCGGTGGCGTCGCTTACCCGCCCGTCGGGGGCGACGAACCCGGACACCCCGACCGTGGAGGCCATCAACGCGGGCCGACCGTGCTCGACCGCCCGCAGCCGCACCATGGCCAGTTGCTGGCGGGCCTCCGCCACGTCGAAGGTGGCGTTGTTGGTCTGCACCACCAGCAGCTGCGCGCCGCCGGTGACGGTGTCGCGGACCACCTCGTCGTAGGCGACCTCGAAGCAGATCACGTCGCCGAGCACCGCCGGGCCGGCGCGTACCACGCCCGGGGTGCTCCCGGGAACGAAGTCGTTGCGGATCAGGTCGACCTGCTTGCTGACCATCCGCGCGACGTCGCGCAGCGGCACGTACTCGGCGAACGGCACGGGGTGCCGCTTGGTGTACAGCTGGCTCAGGTCCGCGCCGGTGCCGGGCCGCCACAGGATGCCCGCGTTGCGGACCTCGCCGGGGCCGGGGCCGAGCAGCACCGCGCCGACCAGGATCGGCGCGCGGACCGTGTCGGCGGCCTGCGCGATGCGCGCCCCGGCGGCGGGGTTGCGCAGCGGGTCGATGTCGCTGGAGTTCTCCGGCCACACCACCAGGTCGGGTTGGCGCTGCGCGCCGGAGGCGACGCGCGCGGCCAGCTCCAGGGTGGCGTCGACGTGGTTGTTGAGCACCGCCTGCCGTTGGGCGTTGAAGTCCAGCCCCAGGCGCGGCACGTTGCCCTGCACGATCGCCACGGTCACCGGGGCGCCCGACCCGGCGGTCGCGACCGGCACGAGCAGGCCCGACGCGCCCAGCGCTACCGCGACGGCGGCCGGCACGGCCACCGGCAGCCACCGCCGCACGGGCGGCTCGCCCGCCGCCTTGCTG
>NZ_QGKR01000221.1 GCF_003172955.1 Micromonospora acroterricola
ATGGCATACGAGCTTCCTACGCGTCTCGTGGGCTCGTAGATGTGTATAAGACACAGGCGGCGCGGTCAGCTTCCGCTGGTGGGGTACGGCCGGTTGGCGCGTCGACATCGGGGACCTGACCGTGCTCGTCGACCCGTACCTCAGCCGGATCGACACGGGGCTGTTCACCGGCGCGTTCAACCCGGCCAAAGCGCTGACCGTGCGCACCGACGTGATCGACCCGCGCGTCGACCGGGCCACGACGGTGCTGGTCACGCACACGCACTGGGACCACTTCATGGACGTCCCGTACATCGCCGGTCGCACCGGCGCGCGGGTCTTCGGCACGCTGACCGCGTACCACCTCGGGTTGGCCTACGGGGTGCCGTCGACGCAGCTCAGCCCGGTGAAGGGCGGGGAGGTGCTGGACTTCGGCGATCACAGCGTCGAGGTGGTCGGCTCGCTGCACAGCCGTAACCCCTCGTACTCGGTGGCCTTTCCTGGGGTTCGGGTGACCCAGCCGGCGCGGCCCGCGACCATCGCCGACCTGCCCGAGGGGGACACCCTGGGCTACCTGCTGCGGGTCGACCGAGGGCCGTCGGTCTACTTCACCGGCGCCAGCGACGTGGCCGAGCGCAACCTCACCGGCCTGGCCCCGGACGTGGCCATGGTGGCCATGCAGAGCGCCACCACCACGGGCGACTACCTGCCCCGGCTGCTGGCCGGCCTCGACTACCCGAAGGTCGTGGTGCCGGTGCACTGGGACAACTTCGAGACCACGTTGCAGAACCCGCCGCCCGTCGCCCCGGCCGACCGCCTCCGGCTGGACGACATGATCGCGGCGATCCGCCGGATCTCGCCGCGCAGCCGGGTGCTGGTGCCCGAGTACGAGACCGCCTACCACTTCTGACCGGCCCGGGCGGGCGGTTGCGGCCTGGGCGTCGCGACCCCCGCCGGGTCAGCCGGCGGCCAACTCCGCCAGGGTGCGCACCGACTTCCAGTTGCGGGTGGTCGCCACCACGGCGAGCTTCTTCTCCAGGTACGCGTTGGTGAACCTCGACCGTCCGTAGCCGCCCTCCGGGTAGTGCAGGTAGACCTCCCGGCCGGTGACCGTGAACGCCACGTTCTCGCCGCCGGGCACGGTGAGCGCGTCCACCGTGGACGTTTCCGGGGCGGTGGCGAGGAAGGCCACCAGCAGCCTCGTCGGGTCGTCCTCCCGCTCGGCGTACGGGTTGCCGCCCGCCACCGCCGCCAGCTCCCGGGCGCTGCGGACCAGCACCGGCACGGTCAGCCCCAGCTCGTCGGCGAGCGCCCGCTCGATCCCGGCGGCCAGCCGCCCGGCGTCCCGCACCGTGCTGCCGAACACCACGTTGCCGCTCTGCAGGTACGTCGTCACCTCGTCGTGCCCGAGGTCGGTGACCAGCCGGCGCAGGTCGGCCATCGCGAGCCGGGTGGTGCCGACGTTGACCCCGCGCAACAGGGCGACGTACCGGGTCATGGCTCCTCCTCGGGGGCGCGGCCGACCCGCTCAGCGTAGATCTGCCGGCCTCGGCCGGCCGGGACCCACCAGCCCCGTTTCGTAGGCGACGATGACCAGTTGCGCGCGGTCGCGTACCGCCAGTTTGGTCAACAGCCGCCCGACGTGCGTCTTGACGGTGGCCGGGCTGAGACTCAGATGCGCGGCCAGCTCGGCGTTGGACAGGCCGCGGGCGATCAGCGCGAGCACCTCCCGTTCCCGTTCGGTCACCCCGCCGAGGTGCCGGGGCAACGGTCGGGTCGGCTCCGGCCGCCGGGCGAACTCGTCGATCAGCCGGCGGGTCACCGTCGGCGCGAGCAGCCCCTCGCCGGCGGCGACCACCCGGATGCCGGCCAGCAGGTCCGCCGGCGGGGTGTCCTTGAGCAGGAAACCGCTGGCCCCGGCGCGCAGCGCGCCGTAGACGTACTCGTCCAGGTCGAACGTGGTCAGGATGAGCACCCGGGTGCCCGCCGTCGCCGGATCGGCGCAGATCCGCCGGGTCGCCTCGATGCCGTCCATCTCCGGCATCCGCACGTCCATCAGCACCACGTCCGGCCGGTGCTGGGTGGTCAGCGCGACGGCCTCGACGCCGGTGCCCGCCTCGCCGACGGTGGTGCAGTCCGGGGTCAGGTCGACCAGCAGCCGGAAGCTGCCGCGTAGCAGCGCCTGGTCGTCGGCGATCAGCACCCGGATCACGCGGTTACCCGGTAGGGCAGGCTGGCTGTCACCGCGAAGCCGCCGTCGGCGCGTGGGCCGGCACGGAACTCCCCGCCGTGCACCGCCACCCGCTCCCGCATGCCAATCAGTCCGTGTCCGTCGCCGGCGTTCGACACGGCGCGACGGCCGTCGTCGGTCACCTCCACCCGCACCTCGTCGGGCGTCACGGTCACCGTCGCCCGGCAGGCGGCCGGCGCCGCGTGCTTCACCACGTTGGTCACCGCCTCCTGCACGATCCGGTACACCGCGAGGCCCACCGACTCGGGTACCGGCTCGACCGGCTCCTCCCGCCGTACGTCGAGCTGAACGTCGACGCCGCCGATCGCCGCCTGCCGGGCGAGATCGGGCAGCTCGTCCAACCCGGGCGTCGGGGCGTACGGTGTGCCCTCGCGCAGTACGCCCAGCACCCGGCGGACGTCGGTCAGCGCGTTGCGGCCGGTCTCCTCGATCACCCGCAGGGCGGCCCCCGCCTCGCGCGGGTCGGCCTCGGCGACGTGGTTGGCGACTGCCGCCTTCACCACGATGAGACTCAGCGTGTGCGCGACCACGTCGTGCAGCTCCCGGGCGACCCGCAGCCGTTCCTCGGTGGCCGCCTGACGGATCAGGTGTTCACCCTGCCGCGCGGCCAGGGCGCGTCGCTCCCGGATCAACCAGCCGATCAGCCAGGCGGGCGTGATCATGACGGCGGCGTAGACGACCGCACCGGTCCGCGACCAGAGGTCGCCCGCGGTCAGCACCAGGGCAACGCTCACCAGGGCGAGACACCCGGCGGCCCAGACCGCCGACCGGCGCGCGGGCATCGACACGGCCACCGTGTAGAAGGACAGGCCGATGGCGACCGCCGGCGCGGCAGCCGCATAGTTGGGGATCACGCCGGTGACCAGTGCCACGGTGGTGCTGCCGCTGATCACGACGGCGACGGTGATCGGCCACCGCCGCCGGACGCCCAACGGCAGCCCGAGGGCCATCCCGACGAGCACGGACACCCAGAGCGGCTCGCGTACGCCACCGTGCAGCGGCGACTCCAGCGCCGCGTACGGGCAGAGCAGCCCGCCGACCGCCAGGGCGAGCACAGCGTCCACGATGTACAGATCCACCGGACGGAGCCGTCGGGACACCAGGAGAGCGGTCACCCGACAGACGGTATCGGCCCGCCCCGGCCGCCGCGTCCACCTGCGGGCCGTCATCCTCGGGGACGACGTTCGGTCGTGTACCGGGCCGCGGCTCCGCCCGGGGGAGGGCGGGAAAGTGTCCGCGCCGGCACGACGCGCGGCACCTGCCCGAGCCGGCACCGTGGCGGTCATGACCACACACACGGTGACCCTGACGGGGCTGCGCGCGGTGTACGGCACCGGCACCCGGCGGGTGACGGCGCTCGACGGCGTGACGACCAGCTTCGGGAGCGGCACGTTCACGGCGGTGATGGGCCCCTCGGGCTCGGGCAAGTCCACCCTGCTGCACTGCGCGGCGGGGCTGGACCGCCCGACCGAGGGGATCGTCACGATCGACGGCACGCGTGTGAACGACCTCGGCGAGGACGAGCTGACCCGGCTGCGGCGGGACCGGGTCGGCTTCGTGTTCCAGGCGTTCAACCTGGTGTCCACGCTGACCGCCGCGCAGAACGTCGAGTTGCCGTTGCGCCTGGCCGGCCGCCGCCCGCCGGCCCGGGACGTCGCCGCCGCGCTCGACGCCGTGGGACTGGCCGACCGCGCCGGGCACCGGCCGAGCGAACTCTCCGGCGGCGAGCAGCAGCGCGTCGCCGTGGCCCGCGCGGTGATCACCCGCCCGGCGGTGGTCTTCGCCGACGAGCCGACCGGGGCACTGGACAGTGCGGCGTCCCGGCAGGTGCTCCGGCTGCTGCGCGCGCTCGTCGACGACCACGGGCAGACCGTCGTGATGGTGACCCACGATCCCACCGCCGCCGCGTACGCCGATCGGGTCCTCCTGCTCGCCGACGGCCGCGTCGTCGACGAGCTGACCGGCGGGATCACCGCCGCTGTCGTCGCCGCACGGATCGCCGAGCGGGAGGCGGATCCGGTGGGTGCGTCCCCGCGGGCGGCGGAGACCACTGCGGAGCGGTCGTGTTGAGCGTCCGGCGGTCGGCCAGCGCGTTCGTGGCCGTCGCCATCGGGGTCGCGCTCGTCGCGGCGGCCACCCTGCTGCTCGCCTCCGGACGCCCACAGGTGCCGGACCGGCTGGCGCAGGCGGCGGTGGTGGTGCAGAGCCCCGAGGCGGGTGCGTCGGCGGACTCGTTCGCGCCGACCCGGCCCTGGTCCGCCACCGCGGCGGCGGCACTCGTCGACAGGCTGGCCGGTCTGCCTGGCGTCGCGGCGGCGGTGCCGGACCGGACGTTCTATGCCCAGCCGCTCGTCGACGGCCGCCCCTCGGCCGCCGATGCCCGGCGGGAGGACGCCCACCAGGGGCACGGCTGGTCCAGCGCCCGGCTGGGTGGACTGCGCCTGACGGCCGGCGAGCCGCCCCGGAAGCCCGGCGAGGTGGTCGTCGACCGCGCGCTCGGGCTGCGTACCGGCGTGCCGGTCACCCTGCTGACCGCGGTGGGCCCACAGCCGTACACCGTCACCGGTCTGGTCGACGGGCCCGGCGTCCATGTCGCGGACGAGGTCGCCGCCGTGCTCGCGCCCGGCGTCCGGGCCATCGGGCTGGTGCTCGAGCCGGGCGCCGATCCCGAGCGGGTCGCGGTGGCGGCGAGCGGTGTCGTCGGCGGCGACGGACGGGTGCTGACCGGCGACGGGCGTGGCGCGCTGGAGCCTCGGAGTGATGCCCGCACCCGCTGGATCGGCATGCAGGTGCTCACCGCCACGGCAGCGCTGGCCGGCTTCGTCACGGTGTTCGTGGTTGCCTCCACCTTCGCGTTCACCATCGCGCAGCGCCGCCGCGAGCTGGGCCTGCTGCGCGCCGTCGGCGCCACTCCCGGCCAGGTGCGCCGCATGGTGTACGTCGAGGCGCTCGCCGTCGGCGCCTCGGCCGGGCTCGTCGGCCTGCTGGTCGGCGCGGCGCTCGCCCCGGCGGTGGGTCGACTGCTGGTCGACGTCGGCTTCGAGCCGGCGACCTTCCGGGTCCGCTACGAGCACTGGCCGGTCGCGCTCTCGCTCGCCGCCGGGCCGGTGATCGCGCTGCTGGCCGTCTGGTCGGCGTCGCGCCGGGCGGCGCGGGTCCGACCGTTGGAGGCGTTGCGTGAGGCGGCGGTGGAACAGCGACCGATCGGACGGCCACGCCTCGCCGCCGGGGCGCTCCTCGTCGCGGCGGGGGCCGCTCTCAGCGTCGGAACGGCGACCGCCGACGACGCCCGGGACGCGGCGGGGTTCGCCCTCTACGCGGTGATGGCCCTGGTGGCCGGTGCCACCGTGCTCGCCCCGGCGGTCGTCGGGCCGGTGGTGCGGCTGCTGCGTTCTCCGGTGCGGCGGCCCGGTGGCGCGATCGGGATGCTGGTCCGGGGCGGGGCGCTGAGCGCTACCCGGCGGACCGCTTCCACAGCCGCGCCGGTGCTGCTCACCGTCGCGTTCGCGGTGCTGGTGTCCGGGATGGTGCGCACCACCACCGCCGCGTACGCGGCTGGTCGGGCGGACAATGTGAACGCCGGCTGGATCCTCGTGCCGGACCGGGCGCCCGGTCTGTCGGACCGGGCCGTCACCGAGACCGGCGGCACCGCCCTCCTGCCGACCACCGTCTTCCGCAGCGACCCCGGAACGCCGGCGAACCGGCCACTGACTGCGCTCGGCGTGGAACCGGCGGGCTTCGTCACCGCGAACCGGGCACTCACCGTCGTCGCCGGCTCGCTGAACGACCTGCGTGGCGACGACTCGGTCGTGGTCACCGCCTCGGCGAACCGGCTGCCGTCCGAGCCGTACCCGGTGGTGTTCGCCGACGGGGCGTTGGTGTCGCTGCGCGTCGTCGCCGTGGTCACCGACAACTCGATTCCCGGCGACCTGCTCCTGCCCCGGGCCGTGGTGCGAACGCACGACCCGTCGGCGCTGACCTCCACGGTGTACGTCCGGGACCGGATCGATCCTCCCGTCGGCGCGCGGATCGTCGACGTCCCCGGCTGGGCAGCCGAGGCGGACGCCGCCGAGGACCGCCTCGTCTGGCTCTTCACGCTGCTGCTGATCGGGGTGTCGGCCGGCTACGGGGCCATCGCGGTGGCCAACACGCTGCTGCTGGCCGCCGCCGGCCGGGCCGCGGACCTGCGGCTGGTCCGGTTGGCCGGGGCGACCCGGCGACAGGTCGTCTGGCTGGTCACGGCCGAGTCCGCCCTGGTGGTGCTCATCGGCGCGATGCTCGGCGGTGCCGTCGCGTTCGCCGGCCTGCTGAGCATCCGCGCCGGCCTCGCCGAGCAGGTCGGCGCCCCGGTCGACCTCGTCGTGCCGTGGTCGGTGATCGGCGCGGTGGTGGGGCTCTGCCTGCTGCTCGCGGTGCTGGCGAGCGTGCTGCCGACGTGGCGGTTGCTGCGCCACCGTCCCGCCCGGTCGCCGGTCGGCACCTTCGCGGGGTGATCCCCTCCCGGCCCGAGGGCCGCCTCGGCGGCCCTCGGGCCGCTACCGTCCACGGATGCGATCCGCGCGCCCGGTCGGGCTGCTCCTCTCCGCCGCCGCCGTGCTGCTCTGGGCGATCGGCATGACGGTGCTGCAACCGCTCACCGAGCCGATCGGCCCCTGGTCCGAGCGGCTGCCGGGCAACAACGCCTACTGGGCGCGGGACCTGCGGTTCGCGGCGATCGTCGCGGTCGTCCTCGGGCTGGTGCTGGCCGGCCGTGGGCGCCGGAGGTGGAGTGGCCCGGCCGTGGTGCTCGGCGGTCTCTGGGTCGCCGCCGACGTGGCGATCGACCGGGCCGACCCGGTCGGCGTCGAGGCGACCGTGCTGCTCGCCGCTGGCGGCTGCGCGGTGCTCGGCACGCTGGCGGCGATCCTGCTCCGCCGGGACCGGCGGGTCCGGCCGGCCGGTGCGGACCGGCGGGCGCTGACCGGCGCGGCCTGCGTGGCGGGGGTGCTGACGCTGGTGGCCGCCGGCATCGAGTCACCAACCGACCGGGAGCCGGAGCTGAACCCGTCAGCCTTTGCCACCGGCGTGCTGCTGGTCGCCCTGACCATCGGCGCCGCCCTGGCCGCGGCCCCGGCCCGGACCCGGGCCCGTTGCGTGCTGGCGGCCGGGCTCGGCGTGGCGGCCGTGTCCGGCGTCGGACTGATCCGGGCCATCCCGCCCGGCCCGCGATCTCTGCCGGAGCTGGCCCTCGGGGCGGTGCTGCTCACCGGCGTCACCCTGCTGGCGTGGGACTGGCCGGGTGGTCGGCCCGCCTGGCGACACCACGCCCTGGCCGCCCTCGCCGCGCTGGTCGGTCCGGTGGCGATGCTGCTGGTCGTGAGCGTCACCATGATGGTGCTGGTGCCGATCGGCGCGACGCTCACTGCGCTGGCCGGCAACAGCCCGATCAACGCGGCCGACTCCGACCTGCTGGTGTCGCTGGCCGGGGTGCTCGCCGGCCTCGGGATGGCGCTGCTGCTGGCCTGGCCGCCCGCGCTCGGCTACCGTCCCGATCCGCCGTCCCCACCCGGACCGGTCGGTCCGGGAGGGCCGGACGGGCTCGCCGGGGGGCGGCCGGCGAGCGCGGAGCGCCGGTAACCGTAGAAGGCGTAGATCAGCACACCGATCACGAACCAGACCGCGAAGCGCAGCCAGGTCTCCGGTGCCAGGTAGGTGATCAGCCAGACCGAGAAGAGCGCGCCGGCCGCCGGCACCACCGGCATCCCCGGCAGCCGGAACGTGCGGGGTGCGTCCGGGCGTCGGTAGCGCAGCACGATCACCGCGATGCAGACCACCACGAAGGCGAGCAGGATGCCGATGTTGGTCAGCTCCGCCGCCTCCCGGATCGGCAGGAAGCCGGCGATCAGGGCGGAGGCCACGCCGACGATCCAGGTGACCCGGGTGGGCACCCGGCGGACCGGATGCAGCTTGCCGAACCACGCCGGCAGCAGCCCGTCGCGGCTCATCGAGAACCAGACCCGCGTCACGCCCAGCATGAAGGTGAACATGACGGTCAGGATCCCGATGATGGCGCCGACCGCGATCACACTGGCCAGCCCGGACAGGCCGACCGACTGGAACGCGGAGGAGAAGCCGCTCTCCGCGTCGATGTTCCGGTAGTTCTGCATCCCGGTCAGCACCAGGGTGGCCAGCACGTACAGCACCATCGAGATGATCAGCGACCAGATGATCGCCTTCGGCATGTGTCGGCGGGCGTCCCGGGACTCCTCGGCGGCGGTGCTCATCGCGTCGTAGCCGAAGACGGCGAAGAAGACGGTCGCCGCGCCGGTGAACGCCCCGCTCAAGCCGAACGGGAAGAACGGCGAGTAGTTGGCCGTCCGGATGTGGAAGAAGCCGACCACGATCACCAGCAGCACGACGGCCACCTTCAGCCCGACCACGAACGTCTCGAACCGGGCGGCCGTCTTGATGCCCTGGTTGAGCAGGAACGCGATGAGCAGGCAGAGCGCCACCGCGAAGAGGTCGACCACGTGCCCGTCCCCGGTGCCGGGGGCGCCGAGCATCCAGGCCGGCAGCTCCCCGCCCAACTCCCCGACGAGGAAGCCGAAGTAGCCGGAGATGCCGATCGCCACCACCGCGACGATCGCGGTGTACTCCAGCAGCAGGTCCCAGCCGATGAACCAGCCGACCGCCTCGCCGAGCACCGCGTACCCGTACGTGTAGGCCGAGCCGGCCTTGGGGATCATGCCGGCGAACTCGGCGTAGGACAGCGCGGCGGCGGCGCTGGCCAGGCCGGCGATCAGGAACGACACGAGCACCGCCGGGCCGGCGGTCTCGTTGGCCACCGCGCCCGCCAGCGCGAAGATCCCGGCGCCGATGATGCCGCCCACCCCGATGGCGGTGAGCTGCCACAGCCCGAGCGAGCGGGACAGGCCCTCCGCGCTCTCGTCCGCGATCTCCTCGACCGGCTTGCGGCGGAACATTCCGCTGCCGCCGGGACTGGCGCCCGTGGAGGTCATCGTCGTCCCCCTTCCGACCGCGCCCCGCGCGCGGTGCGTGCCGCCACTGTTACCCGCACAGCGACGGAGGTCAATCCCTCGGCGTCCTGGCCCACCTCATTCCACGACCGGCAGCACGACCTCGTTGCGGCGCAGGAACCATGGCTTCCACGGCGGGTCGAACCGCGCGTACCGGATGGCGCCGGTGGGTTGCAGCCCGGATGCGGTGACCGACCGGCCGAGCATCGTGGCGCGCTCGCCGAACGCCGTCTCCGTCCACCGTCCGGAGAACCGCATCGCCGCCGCGAGCTGCGCCGGGATCTCCCGGATCCGCACCCGGGGGTCCACCGGCTCGGGCAGGGTGGCGGCGGTGGCGCTGGCCGGCATGACGAACTGCACCAGGTACGCGCCCGGCTGCTCGCCCTCCTCCTGGACCACCGGCGCGGTCATCGCGATCTTCACGGTGCCGGTGGCCTCCTGCATCACCGGCGCGTTCGTCCCGGTCGGGTGCCGGACCCGGTTGGCGCCCCCGATGTAGGCGGCCAGCGGCCGGAACGCCTCGATCGGGGCCCGGGTGAAGGACGCCTGGATCTGCATCTCGGCCACCACGTGGGCCGGGTACCGGCGCAGCTCGAAGCCGGGGTGTCGGGACACCACCCGGTACGGCTGCTGCTCGGTCATCGCGCGCTCCCAGATCTTCTGGGAGAGACGCTACCGCCCGTCCGGCCCCCGCTCGGCCGAAGTCGGCTCCTCCGCCCCGGGGGTGACCGCCCGCCCGGTCAGCCGCCAGTACTGCCGCTTGCCCTCGTCGCGCAGCACCACCCCGATCCGGCCGAGTTCCCGGCGCAGCTCCCGGGCGTCGTCGCGCCGATCCCGCTGGACCGCCCGCTCGCGGGCCCGCAGCAGGGCGTCGGCCCCGGCGGGCAGCCCGGGCAGGTCGGGCACCCAGAGCCGGTACGCCGACCGGTGCGGATCACCGTCCGCCCACCCCCAGCCGTGCGTGCGGAACGCCGCCGCCAGCCGGGTGCCCGGCAGGTCCGTCGACTCCCGGATCAGCTCCGCGCCGTCGGCGTCGAGCAGCACCAGGTCTCCGCCGTCGACGAAGACCACCCGGGTCTCGGCCCGCGTGACGTGCCGGTCCTCGCCGGCGCGGCGCAGCCGGACCTGCGCCGCGTCGACGGTGACGGCCAGCCGTTCGGCGGCGCCCACCCCGGCGAGGACCAGACCGGCCAGCGCGCCCACCGCTGCCGTGCCGGCGATCGCCTGGTGCTCGGGCAGCCGGTCCAGCAGGTTGAACAGCCACTGCACGGGCGCCCAGGGCAGCCCGGCGACCCAGCCCGCCACCAGTGCGAGCAGGCCGCCGGCGCCTGCACCGAGCAGCGGGAAGCCGGCCCAGAGCACGGCCAGCTCGACCGGCCCGCCGGTGACGACGGTGCGCGGGCCGTAGCCGTCGCCGGCCATGCTCAGGACACCTCGCGGCGCAGCGTCCGGACCAGGCCGGCGGCCAGCGGGAGGACCATCCAGACCAGCAGGGACACCACCATCCGCCCCCACTGCTCGCCGGTGACGGCGTCGCTGCTGAACAGCGGTTCCATGGTCTTGCTGGTGTCCAGCCACTCGGACGGGCCGCGCAGCGGCCGGACCATCTCGCCGAGCACCCCCCAGAGGGTGGGCAGCAGCAGGTAGCCGACGATCGCCAGCGGCGGGTTGAGCAGCAGCAGACCGAAGGCGGCACCCATCAGCACGCCGGTGACCTGGAGGATCACCGCGTTCAGGATCAGCGACGCGTCGATCTGCCAGGTGCCCGCGCCGCCGGTGGCGGACGCCACCAGCGTCCCGGCGGCGGCGACGGCCAGGCTGACCAGCACCGAGGCGAGCGAGGTGAGCACCACGGCGATCAGCTTCGCGACCACGACCCGCTCCCGGCGGGGCACCAGGGCGTACGTGGTGAGGGCGGTGCGCTGGGACCACTCGCTGGTAATCGACAGGATGCCGAGCACTGGCAGGAGCACCCCGATCGGCAGCAGCGACGGGGTGAAGAAGTTGACGAAGGTCTGCTCGGCGTCCTTGGCGTAGATCAATTGCAGGGTGACGATCACGGCGGTGATCAGGCCGATGGTGATCAGCAGCCAGCGGCCGGCCCGGGTGTCGACGAGCTTGCGCAGTTCCACGGCGGTGAGCCGGAGCAGCGACGGGCGGCGTACCGGAGCGTGTTGCCGGGGCGCGACGGCGCCGGCGGCGGGCGCGGTGGTGGTGGTCATCGGACGGCCTCCTTGGTGGACTCGCCGGCGGTCAGGGTGAGGAAGAGCTGTTCGAGGCCACCGCCGTCGGCGGGGCGCAGCGCGGCGAGCGCGACGCCGGCATCGGCCGCGGCCTGGCCGACCGCCTCGGCGTCGGCCTGCACCAGCAGGCCGTCGGCGCTGTCGGCGGCGGTCAGGCCGGCGGCGTCCAGCGCCCGGCGCAGCGCCGCGCCGTCGCGGGCCCGGACCAGCGTGCCGCCGCCGGCGAGCAGGTCGTCCTTGGTGCCCTGGGCCACGATCCGGCCGCCCCCGATCACCACCAGCCGGTCCGCGACCGCCTCCACCTCGCGCAGCAGGTGGGAGGAGAGCAGCACGGTGCCGCCCCGGTCGGCGAAGTCGCGCAGCAGGCCGCGCATCCAGAAGATCCCCTCCGGGTCCAGGCCGTTCGCCGGCTCGTCGAGGATCAGCACCCGGGGGTCGCCGAGCAGCGCCTGTGCCAGACCGAGCCGCTGGCGCATGCCCAACGAGTACGCGCGTACCCGTCGCTTGGCGGCCACCGCGTTCAACCCGACCAGGTCGAGCTTCGCGGCGACCTCCCGCCGGTCCAACCCCATGGTGTACGCGGACAGCGTCAACGCCTCGCGGCCGGTCCGCCCGGCGTGCTGGGCGGAGGCGTCCAGCAGCACCCCGACCTCCCGTCCCGGGTTGGGCAGCTCCCGGTAGGGGCGTCCGGAGACGGTGGCGCGGCCGGCGGTCGGCGCGGTGAGCCCGCAGATCATCCGCATGGTCGTGGACTTGCCGGCGCCGTTCGGGCCGAGGAAGCCGGTGACGGTGCCCGGCTCGCAGTGGAACGACACGTCGTCCACCGCCGGGTGTGGCCCGTATCGCTTGGTGAGGTTCTCCACGGTGATCATGTCGTCGAGCCTGCGCGCGCCACCCGGCCATCCGCTGCGGCCACCGGTCGCCGCCGCACCGACCTTGGTCGACGGGCGGGTCTCGACTTTGGTAGCTGGTCGCGGCGCCGGTCGGCTGCCTAGCATGGCGTCGTGACCAGCCTCGCCGTGCCGGAACACCCCTGGCTGCTGCCCGGGGCGCTGGCCGGCGCGGTCAGCCCGGACGCGGCCACCCGCCGGCCGCGGCGCACCACCCGGGACTGGGCGGTCGACACGCTGGCCTTCCTGCTCTCCCTGCTCTGGGTGCTGTTCGTCACCGCGGACGCCCTCTCGCCCGACCCGGCGATCACGACCCCGCTGCCGCACGACTGGATGACCGGCGTGGACGCGTTGCTCGGGCTGGCCTGCTGCGGGCTGCTCTGGCTGCGCCGGCGGTGGCCGCTCGGGCTGGCGGTGGCGACCGTGCCGCTGACGCTGTTCTCGATGGCCTCGGCCATCCCGCTGGTGATCCTCTACTTCACCGTGGTGGTGCACCGGCGCACCGCCGTGGCGGTGGCGCTGACCGGCGTGGGTCTGGTCACCAACATGGTCTTCAGTTGGCTGCGTCCGGACCCGAACATGCCCTACTGGGCCACCGCGGCGTGGGGCGTGGTGATCAGCTTCGCCGTGCTCGCCTGGGGGATGTTCGTCCGGGCCCGGCGGCAGTTGATCGTGTCGCTGCGGGACCGGGCCGAGCGGGCCGAGGCGGAGCAGCAGTTGCGGGTCGCCCAGGCCCGGCACCTGGAGCGCACCCGGATCGCCCGGGAGATGCACGACGTGCTGGCTCACCGGATCTCGCTGCTCAGCCTGCACGCCGGCGCGCTGGAGTTCCGCCCGGACGCGCCCGCGGACGAGGTGGCCCGGGCGGCCGGGGTGATCCGGGGTAGCGCGCACGCCGCCCTCCAGGACCTGCGCGAGGTGATCGGGGTGCTTCGGGCGGAGGGCGACGGCGAGGCGCCGGAGCCACCCCAGCCCACCCTCGCCGACCTGCCCGCCCTGATCGCCGAGTCGCGGACGGCCGGGGTGCGGGTCAACGTCAGTGACACCGTCGCCGCGCCGGCCGACGTGCCGGCGGCGCTGGGGCGGGCCGCGTACCGGATCGTGCAGGAGGGGCTGACCAACGCCCGCAAGCACGCGGCCGGCGCCGCGGTCACCGTGGATCTGGCCGGCGGGCCGGGGGACGGGCTGACCGTGGCGATCGGCAACCGGTGGCCGGTGGGCGCCCCGACCGGGGGCGAGCTGCCAGGGGCCGGCACCGGTCTGGTCGGCATCACCGAGCGGGTCACCCTGGCCGGCGGGCGGTTGGCGTACGGCCGGGACGACGCGGGCGACTTCCGCCTGGCCGCCTGGCTGCCGTGGCCGGCGTGACCGGGCCGTCCGGCGAGGCCGGGACAGGTGGCGGCCGCGCGCCGGTGCGGGTGCTGATCGTGGACGACGACGCGCTGGTCCGGGCCGGGCTCTCCATGATCCTCGGCGGCCTGCCCGACCTGGTCGTGGTGGGTGAGGCCGCCGACGGTGGCGAGGTGCCGGCCGCCGTCGGCGCGTACGCCCCGGACGTGGTGCTGATGGACATCCGGATGCCACGGGTGGACGGGCTGACCGCCACCGAGGCGCTGCGCGCCCAGCCGCACCCGCCCGAGGTGCTGGTGCTGACCACCTTCGACGCCGACGAGCAGGTGTTGCGGGCGCTGCGCGCCGGAGCGGCGGGTTTCCTGCTCAAGGACACCCCACCGGCGGACATCGTGCACGCGGTCCGCCGGGTCGCGGCCGGCGAGGCGACGCTCTCCCCGACGGTGACCCGGACGCTGATCGCCCACGTGACGGCCGCCGCTCCCGCACCGGCCGGTCCCGACCCCCGTCGTGAGCGGGCACTGCGGCTGCTCACCGGGCTCAGCGAGCGGGAGCGGCAGGTGGCCGTCGCGCTGGGCCGGGGTTGCACCAACGCGGAGATCGCGGGGGAGTTGTTCATGAGCGTGGCGACGGTGAAGGCGTACGTCTCCCGGCTGCTGACGCGGCTCGACCTCAACAACCGGGTCCAGGTGGCTCTCCTGGTGCACGACGCCGGCCTGGTCTGAATCCTCCGTTAGGGGCATGGTTAGGGGCCAAGAGTTTGAACCTTCGTCCGGTACCGGCCGTACCACTGCCCGAGGATGTCGGTGCGGCGGGTCCGCCGTACCGCTGCCGAGCTGCGGGAGGCCTGCCGTGCGAGTTGGTGAGCAGTCGACGGATCCCATCGATCAGGTACTGGGTGAGGTGCCCATGCCGGTGCCGCTGACCCCCGAGGATGTCCGCCTCGCGGTCCGGGCGGTGGTGGTGCACACAGCCGAGGAGTGGCCAACCGGGCCGCTGTGCCGCAACGACGGCGCCTCCTACCCGTGCCGGCTGCACCGGTGGGGGCGGCGGGTGCTCGAGACACACGGGCTCAACGAGCGACAGATCGAGGCGTTGATCCGGCACGGTAACCCGTTCGTGCACGTGCCCTTCCCGTTCACCGCGACCGGGCCGTCGTCCGCGCGCCCCGCCGGCTACTCGGCCCAGGCCGCGCGGACCAACGGGCTGCCGGCGCGACACCAGGCCGCCCGGGTCGTCCCACCCGGGGCACGGCCCACCGCTCCCGGCCGGCCGGTGACTCCCCCCGTCACCGCGCCGCGCTGGCCCCGGGCGAGCTGAGCGGCGCCACCCCCCGCCCGCCTGTCCGACCGGGGCGACACGACGCCGGCCCGACGCGAGGATTTCCCCCTCCGCGCCGGGCCGGCGTCGCTCTGTGCGTCGGCTCAGTCGTTGCCGGCCCCGATGCCGCAGTCCGGCGCGGACCAGCTCGTCGTGTTCGAGCTGTTGTCGCTGTTGTTCTCCCGCCGCGAGTCGACGTGCACGTGGTCGTCGTGGTCGGGGTAGCCGGGCCCGTAGAGTCCGCTGAAGCCGTTGTTGCGGGCGCCCCGGGCCACCTGGCACAGCGACGACGTCCGCGAGGTCACGTCGGCCGCGTTGCCGTACAGGTGCTGGCTGTCCGAGGCGCCGCCGACCTGGTTGTTGCAGGCCCGGCTGCGGAACCCGCTGGACACGTTGAGCGGCTTGTCGCCGAGGCTCCGGCGCAGCGCCTCCAGCTTCCACATGGTGCGTAGCGCGTTCTGCCGGGTCTGCGCCGCCGACAGTGGGCCGCCGGTCCACCCGCCCCGACCGCACCCGTCGTCCAGCTCGGTGTAGGTGAAGTGCGCGGGTGTGCAGTCGTTGTCCTGGAGCGCGTACAGCTTGGCGTAGGTCTGTGGGCCGGCGATCCCGTCGGCGCGCAGCCCGTACGCCTGCTGGAACCGCTTGACCGCGGCGGCGGTCTTCGGTCCGTAGCGGCCGTCGTTCTCCACGATGTCCCGGTACCCGGCCCAGCCGGCGACCCGGATCTGCAACTGGCGGACGTCGTCGCCGGAGCGTCCCTGGGACAGGGTGCGGTTCCAGGTGTAGCAGCCGTCCGCGTGCGCCGCGGGCGCGGCGACCACCGAGGCGATCGCAGCCCCGGGCAGCGCCAGGGCGAATGCGACGGCAGCTCGCTTCAAGGTGTTTACGCGCACAGAAGTCCTCCCGATAGGAGAGCGAATGGGGTGGCTTCAGGACATCGACCGGGACGTCCCGTGATTTCCACCCTCGCACTGATCGGTGCGGTTGGCGGTGATTAACGAGAATTGTCCTCACGATTCGCCGTAGCTGGGTGTTCCCTGGGAATTCGGCTGATTCGTGAAACAGCCATTCACCCCGGATCGCCCCGGTCCCGGTCAAGTACACCGAACGTCGCAATCGGCCACACCCAGGGTGATGTTTCTCGACCATCGGCGGCCGGTAACGTCAGGCTCGGGCGGCGGACTGGCGGAGGTGCACGTGGCACGAGGTGGTGTCTTCTGTGTCGAGGGCCAGTGGCACCGCGACCTCAACGAGCGGGGCTCCGTGCTGCCGACCCTCGAGTTGCTGGAACGGCTCGGCAAGATCCGCTTCATTCACAAGGACGCGGCCACCCGCGACGAACTCTTCTACTTCCTGGACCGCTGGCTGCTCAAGCAGTACGCCGACCACCGGGTCGGCTTCTTCGCCATGCACGGCGAGCCGAGCCGGCTCTGCCTCACCGACTGGCAGTCGGTGGAGTTGAACGAGGTGGCCGACCTGATGGCCGGCCGCTGCGAGGGGCGCCGTCTCTATTTCGGCAGCTGCTCGGTGCTGCGCGCCTCGGACACGGTGCTGCGCGAGTTCCTGGAGGTCACCGGAGCGGCGCTGATCTGCGGTTTCACCCGGGAAGTCGACTGGGTGGAATCGGCCGCGTTCGAAACCGTCCTGCTCGACGTGCTGGCCAACGGCCAGCGGCACAATGCCGCCGAGCTGCGGATGGGCTCGGCGCACTGGGCGCCGCTCGCCTCGTACCTCGGATTCCGGGTGATCTACGCCAACGGCCGGGCCTGGCGCCCGTCCGGGCGGCCCCGCGTCCCCGCCCAGGCGGCGCGCCGCGCCGCCCGGCCCAGCTGACCCGCCGCCGGGGCGGGACCGCCGCCCTGGTAGGAACGAGTGATGGCGCCCAGCATCGCGAAGAACACCCGGGTCGACCGGGACACCCTGCTCGACTTCCTCCGGTCGCGACACCGCGTCGTGCTGATGACGACACGGCCCGACGGGCGCCCGCAGTCCTCCCCGGTCTCCGCCGGGGTCGACGGCCAGGGCCGGCTGGTGATCTCCACCTACCCGGAGCGGGCCAAGGTGACCAACATCCGCCGCGACCCCCGGGTCTCGGCCTGCGTGCTCTCCGACGACTGGAACGGGCCCTGGGTGCAGCTCGACGGCACCGCCGAGGTGCTGGACCTGCCCGAGGCGCTGGAGCCGCTGGTCGAGTACTTCCGCAGCATCTCCGGGGAGCACCCGGACTGGGACGACTACCGGGCGGCGATGGTGCGCCAGGGCAAGTCGCTGATCCGGGTCACCATCGACGCCTGGGGCCCGATCGCCACCGGCGGCTTCCCCGCCCGGCTCGCCGACTGACGGCGCCCGGGGTCAGTACGCGGCGGTGAACCGCGCGTTGCGGTGCCGAGGTTGCTCGATCTCGTCGACGATCGCCACCGCCAGGTCCTCGTAGGTCAGGACCGAGCGGCCCTGGTCGTCGGTGACGGGCTGGTCGGTGCCGGTGCGGTAGTGACCGGTGCGCTCGCCGGGATGGAACTCCAGCGGCGGCGGCGAGACATACGTCCAGCTCACCCCGTCAGCGGCCGAGCGGTAGTAGTCGAGGGCGTCGGCCTGGCCCAGCGCCGAGTCCCGGTACCCCGCCGGAAAGTCCGGCTCGTCCAGGATGCGGGTGCCACGCGGGGTGAGCAGGGTCGATCCGCCGCCCAGGTGGATGATCCTCGGCGCGGCCCGCATCCCCCGCAGCGTGGTCACCAGGTTCTCCGCCGCGTTGCGCCACAGCTCGCGCTCCCCGCCGCCGATGGCCACCACCAGCGCGTCCGCGTCCGGCGCCAGCTCCCGGACGCTCCGCTCGCTGGTGGCGTCGCCGGTGACCACCCGCACCCCGTCCGGCAGGTACGAGGTGGCCTCCGGGCGGCGGACCGCGGCGATCACCCGGTGCCCCCGGTCGACCGCCTCGGCGGCGACCCGGGAGCCGGCGGTGCCGCCCGCGCCAAACACGACGATGGTGCTCACCAGCCCAGGCTAGGGACCGGGCGCGCCGCCCGTCGGCGGAACGGCGATCCCCGTCAGTCGACCAGGGCGGCGTAGACGAGCTGGCGCAGCTGGGAGCGCAACGGGTACGTGCTCGACGGCATGAGCTGGGTGAAGAGAAGCGCGGTGATCTCCTCGGCCGGGTCCACCCAGAACGCGGTGCTGGCCACGCCGCCCCAGTAGTACTCGCCGACGCTGCTCGGCACCCGGCTGGGGATCGGGTCGTCGACCACCGCGAAGCCGAGGCCGAAGCCGACCCCGTCGAGGGTGGTCTCGGCGAAGCCGCCGGTGGACAGGGTGCCCAGGTCCCGCCCCTCGGGCAGGTGGTTGCGGGTCATGAACCGCACGGTGCGCGGGCCGAGCAGGCGTGCCCCGTCCAGCTCGCCGCCACGCAGCAGCATCTGCGTGAAGCGGTGGTAGTCGGCGGCGCTGGAGATCAGGCCACCGCCGCCGGAGAGCAGACCGGGCTTGCGGTACGCGAGGGAGCCGAGGCCGTCGTGGCGGACCGCACTGCCGCCGCGCGGATTCGGCACGTAGAGGGCGGCCAGCCGCTCGGCCTCGTCGCCCTCGACCCACCACCGGGTGTCGGTCATGCCCAGCGGGCCGAAGATCCGGTCGGCGAAGAACGCGTCGAGGCTCTGCCCGGAGACGACCTCGACCAGCCGGCCGAGCACGTCGGTGGCCACGGAGTAGCCCCAGGCGGTGCCGGGCTGGAAGAGCAGCGGCAGCTCGCCGAAGGCCGCGCAGGCGCCGGCCAGGTCGACGTCCGCCGGCGGGTACAGGTCGTAGCCGGCCGCCCGGTACAGCCCGTCGACCACCGAGGTCTGCATGAAGCCGTACGTCAGGCCGGCCGTGTGGGTGAGCAGGTGCCACACCCGGATCGGCTCGATCGCCGGCACGGTGTACGGCTTGAGCGTCGAGCCCTTGGAGTAGACCCGCAGGTCGGCGAACTCCGGCAGCCAGCGGCTGATCTCGTCGGTTAGCTCGAACCGGCCCTCCTCCCACAGCATCATCGCCGCGACCGAGGTGACCGGTTTGGTCATGGAGTAGATCCGCCAGAGCGTGTCGGCCTCGACCGGGGCGCCCGACTCCCGGTCGCGCAGACCGTACGTCGAGGAGTGCGCCACCTCGCCCCGGCGGGTGACCACCACCTGCCAGCCGGCCAGCCGGCCGTCGTCGACGTACGCGCCGAAGTGCTCGTCGATGCGCGCCAGCCGCGCCGGGTCGAAGCCGATCTGATCGGGGTCCTTGCTCCGCGCCACAATCACGACGCCGAAACTACTCGTCGGTACGCCGCTACCGGAAGGGGTTTCCCCGGACCGGCCACGCCGGCTGTCGGCGGCCGGCACTAGCCTGGCCGGATGCCGGAGCTGACCGAGGACGTGACCTTCCGCCACGAGGACTGGTACGCCGAGGAGCTGACCGACCGGCACTTCGTGGGCTGCGAGTTCTTCCACGTGGACCTGACCGAGGCGGTGAGCCGCGGCGCCGTCTTCACCGGCTGCACGTTCGGCAACGTGCTGTTCAACGCCTCCCGGCACGTCGACTCCGCCTTCACCCGCTGCGTCTTCAAGCGGTGCAACTTCTTCGAGGCCGAGTTCACCGGCTGCAAGCTGGTCGGCAGCACCTTCGCCCAGTGCGACCTGCGCCCGCTGACGGTGGCCGGGGGCGACTGGTCCTTCGTGGCGCTGCCCGGCGCGGACCTGCGCGGCGTCCGGCTGACCGACGTACGGATGCGCGAGGTCGACCTGACCGGCGCCAACCTGACCGGCGCGACGGTGACCGGCGTCGACCTCTCGGGGGCGCAGCTGCACAGCTCCCGGCTGGGCGGCGCCGACCTGCGTGGCAGCGACCTGACCGCGCTCGACCCGATGGTCGTCGAGCGGGCCGGCGCCATCGTCGACGCCGAGCAGGCCCTGATCATCGCGCAGGCGCTGGGCTTCCAGATCGGCTGACGTCGTGGCGTGCGCGGTCGGTTGTGGTGCCGGGCGGCCGGGACGGGCCGTCCGATACCGACCCGTTCCGGACTGGACACGCCCGCCCGTGCGGATCTAGCGTGGCGTCCACACCGGGTGCGGACTCGATGGCCCACAGTGGACGGTGTGATCCGCGGCGGTCGATGACCGCGCGGTGGAGTTGGAGGGGTCGGTGGCGGACGAAGACCGCACGCGGGCGGGTTCGCGGGCCGGGGACGAGCCGCCCGACGGCCCGGCGACGCACCGGCCGCGAGCCGCCACCACCGGCGGAGGGCTGCGCCGGCTGGTTCGCGCACGGCGGCGGCGACGCTGGGCGGTGGAGGGCGTCGCCGTGCTCACCTGCCTGGTCGCGCTGGTCACGTACCTCGTCACGCGGTCGGGGCCGGACGCCGGCGACGCGACCGGCCGCGGCGACAACGTGCCCGCCGGGGCCGCCCGCCCCACGGGTTTCCCGGGCGCGGGCGGGCGGACCGACGACGCCGGGCCGGCGACGCCCGGCCTGCGTCCCCGGCAGCGCCCGCCCTCGCCCGAGCCGACGCCGTCGACCAGCCCACCGGCCCGGCCGCCGGCATCTCCCGGTGAGCCGGTGTTGTCGGTGAGTCGGGCGGAGGTGCCGGCCGAGGTCGACCTCACGGCCGTGGGCACCCGGGACTGGATGCACTGGGGGCTGAACGGCGGCACCTCGACGGTCCGCAAGCGCTCCGGGTCCGGGGAGATCGTCGACGGGGGCGGCGCCGGCAGACGGGTCGGTTGGGACGGCAACCAGGAGGTCGTCAGCTGGCGGGACGGCACGTCGCAACGGTCGGCGAGCGGCAGCCCGAACGGCGTCTACACCTGCGGCGCCGGCAACGGGTTCCACCTCGCCGTCGCCGGGAGCGGCGAGCTGCGGACCGTCCAGATCTACGCCGGGACGTGGATGGCCCGCGGTCGGTTGGACGCGCGGCTGTCCACCGGTGGGCCGGCCCGCACGGTGCGCCTGGAGGACCCGTACACCAGCCAGAGCGCCCAGTTCACCGTCCGGTTCCGGCTGCCGAAGGGTGCCCGGCTGGTGCTGACCTGGACCGTCGAGAAGGTCTTCACCGAGCACTGCGGCAACGTCGGCCTCCAGGCCGTGGCGCTGCGCTGACCGGCCGCCGTCGCCACGGCGTTCGGCCTGCCGGTCACGGGCGGCGGCAGTAGCCTGGGCGCGGAGGCCGCCGACCCGTGAGGAGCGCCGATGACGTCCAGCGAGCAGGTGACGGACAGCCCGAGCGGCTGGGTCGCCGAGCACATCCAGCGGTACGTCGCCACCGGCGGCGCCGAGGGGCACGAGTGGCGGCCGGGCGTCTACACGCTGCTGCTGACCACCCGGGGCCGGCGCAGCGGCAAGCTGCGGCGCACCGCGCTGATCTACGGCCGGTCCGGTGACGACCACCTGGTCGTCGCATCCGAGGGCGGCGCGCCGAAGCACCCGTCCTGGTTCCTCAACCTGCTGGCCGATCCGCAGGTCGAGGTGCAGGTCGCCGCGGAGACGTTCACCGCGCGGGCCCGGCCCGCGACGCCCGAGGAGAAGCCGCGGATGTGGTCCACGATGACCGCCATCTGGCCGGCCTACGACGACTACCAGGCAAGGACCGACCGGGAAATCCCGGTGGTGGTGTTGGAACGCGTCTGACCTGGGGTCCTTCGTTCCGCGCTGGATCAGCGGGACAGTTTGTCCGTCGCGCACCGTCGATGGCGACGTAACTTTCTGCTGTCCCCGTCCGACTCTCCAGTGTGGAGGCAGCGCAGATGAGCAGCAGTACCGCCCACCGCGTCCGTCCCGCCGCTTCGTCCGGTGCCGGTGAAGCGCAGGGCGACGTGCTCCGGGACATCCCCCTGCCGCCGTACGTGACGGTCGAGGACGCCCAGTTCGCGGTGCGGGCGGTGGTGGTGCACGCGCCCCGGCGGTGGTCCGGGGGCATGGTCTGCCGCAACGACGCCAGCCCGCACCCGTGCCGGCTGCACCGCTGGGGCACCCGGGTGCTGGCGCTGCGCGGGCTGCGGGCCGCCGAGATCGCCGCGCTCATCGAGCGCGGCGACCCGACCGCGGTGGTACGCCCTCCGGACCGTCCGGCCTGAACCGGCCAGCGTCGCGGCGTGCCCCCGACCGGCGCTCAGCAGGTGATCGGCTTGACCCAGGAGCACTCCACGCCCTCCGGCGTGCGCGGCGTCTCCGGCACCGCCGGCGGCGCCACCCGTGCCGCGGCCGCGCCGTCCTCGCGGTGCCCGGCCAACGCCACGGCGATCTGGTCCTCCAGCGCCTTGACCGACGCCGTCAGGTAGTTGTTCAACAGGATGGAGAACGCCAACAGGTGGCCGTCCGCGCTGGTCACGTAGCCCGAGAGCCCGGACACGCCGGTCAGGCTGCCCGTCTTGGCGTGCACGTTGCCCGCCGCCGGAGTGCCGGCCATCCGGCTGCGCAGCGTGCCGCCCACGAACCGCTCGGGTTGCCCGGCGATGGGCAGCGCCGCGTACCAGGTGGCGAACCAGGGTTCGGCCCGGACGGCGGCCAGCAGGTCGACGAACTCCGTCGCCGGGACCAGGTTCCGCCGGGACAGCCCGGAGCCGTCGCGCTGGCGCAGGGTGCCGGCGTCCATCCCGGTGTCGGCGACGTACTCGCTGATCGCGGTCAACCCGGCCGACCAGGTGCCGGAGCCGGTGAGCACCCGGCCGATCTCCTTGGTCAACACCTCGGCGTGCCCGTTGTTGGAGAGCTTGAGGAACGGCGTCATCAGCTCACCCAGGTTCATCGAGTCGTGCCGGGCCACCGGGTGGGCGGTCTCCGGGGTGGGCTGGCCGAGCACGGTCCGGCCCAGCACCCGGACGCCGTGCCGGTGCAACGCCGTCCGGAACACGTCGGCCGCGTAGCCGGTGGGCTCCCAGACCGTCACCCAGTCGCTGGCCGGCTCGTCGCCGACCGCGATCTGCCCGCTCACCACGATGGTGTTGCCGCCGTGCTCCCGTTCGATCGAGATCGAGGTCTCGCCCTCGGCGACCGTCTCGGCGCGGTTGTCGATCCGGACGTACCTGGTGGGTGGGGTGGTGCTCACCACCGGCGGGGCGCCGGCCCGGTCGGCCGGGGCGGCGTGCACGATCACGGTGCCCGCGTCGTAGTCGGTGTCCGGCGCGACGGTCAGCGCGGAGACCTGGGCCGCGTAGTAGTAGGGCTCGTCGTCCCAGGTCCAGTCGGGGCCGAGTCGGTTGCGGTCGTACCGGGTGTCGTCGGCGACCAGGTTGCCGGTCACCACCCGGACGCCGTCGGCCGCGACCTGCGCGGCGAGGGCGTCGTAGTCGGTGGCGAGCATCGTCGGGTCGCCGCCGCCGCGCAGGTAGAGATTGCCGGAGAGCAGCCCGGCGCGGCGCTTGCCGGTGGTGCGCACGTCCGTGCTGAAGCGGTGCCCCGCGCCCAGTAGCTCCAGCGCGGCGGTCGAGGTCAGCAGCTTGGTGTTGGAGGCCGGGATCAGCCGCCGCTCCCCGTTGCGGTCGTAGAGGGTCTGCCCGGTGGCGGTGTCGACCACGACCACCGACGCCTGCGCGCCGACCAGCCTCGAGTCGGCGAGGATCGTGTCGATGGTGGCGCGCAGCCGGGTCGTCGCGGGGGTGGGCGACTCGGCGGTGGCGCCCGGCGCGCCGGCGGTGGCCGCGGTGGCGACCAGCACGACCAGCGCGAGGACCCGGGGAAAGAGACGACGATGCATGCGCTGATGCTGCCACGAAGGTATTCGCCAGAGAAGAGCCCGGGGCGAAGGTTATCGCCGTTCGTGTTCGAGCGACTCCGCCGTCTGTGATCGTCGCGACGTCCCTCGGCGGGCAGAGCGGCGGCTCTCCCGGCGTTGCACCCGGCGTGGACACCCACTCCGCCGACGTCGTGGTGATCGGCGCCGGCCAGGCCGGCCTGAGCGCCGGCTACCACCTGCGTCGCACCGGCTTCGCCCCGGGCACCGGGTTCGTCATCCTCGACGGCGACGACGGCCCCGGCGGGGCCTGGCAGCACCGCTGGCCGACCCTGCGGTGGGACCGCGTGCACGGCTTCCACGACCTTCCCGGGCTGCCCTTCCCGCCCGCCGACACACAGCGGCCGGCAGCCGAGCAGGTCAGCGCCTACTTCGCCGCGTACGAGC
Source organism: Micromonospora acroterricola (assembly GCF_003172955.1). Classification (GTDB taxonomy): domain Bacteria; phylum Actinomycetota; class Actinomycetes; order Mycobacteriales; family Micromonosporaceae; genus Micromonospora; species Micromonospora acroterricola. Next base: position 24,180 of record NZ_QGKR01000221.1, read on the forward strand.
GGACCTTCGAGCTGCCGGTCCGGCGGCCGGTGCGGGTCCGCGCGGTGCACTCCCGTCCGGACGGCCTGCTCGACGTGCACACCGACGGCGAGCAGTGGACCGCGCGAGCGCTCATCAACGCCACCGGCACCTGGACCCGGCCGTTCTGGCCGCACTACCCGGGCCGGTCCTCCTTCCGGGGCCGCCAGCTGCACACCGCCGACTATCAGGGGCCGGACGAGTTCGCCGGCCGCCGGGTGGTGGTGGTCGGCGGCGGCACCTCCGCGGTGCAGCTGCTCGGCGAGATCTCGCCCGTCGCGGCGGCCACCACCTGGGTGACCCGCCGGCCGCCGGAGTTCCGGGACGTGGAGTTCGGCCCCGAGCTGGGCCGGGCCGCGGTGGCCCGGGTCGACGAGACGGTACGTGCCGGACGGCCGCCCGGCAGCGTGGTGGGCGTGACCGGGCTGCCCGTCACCCCGGAGGTGCGCCGGCTGCGCGAGCGTGGCGTTCTCGACCGGCTACCCGTCTTCGACCGGATCACGCCCGACGGCGTGGCCTGGGCGGACGGGCGGTTCGTGCCGGCGGACGTGATCCTGTGGTGCACCGGGTTCCGGGCCGCGCTCGACCACCTCGCCCCGCTGGGCCTGCGCGGGCCGGGCGGCGGTATCACGATGGACGGCACCCGCGTGGTCGCCGACGAGCGGATTCACCTGGTCGGGTACGGCCCGTCGGCGAGCACGATCGGAGGGAACCGGGCCGGCCGCGCGGCGGTCAACGAGATCCGCGCGTTGCTGGCTCCGGCCCACGCTCTCGACTGATCCGGCTCTATTTGACGGATCGCCTGGCAGGGGGCACCGTAGGCCATGACGGGGCCCGTCAGCTGCCCCGACGCGATGCGACGGCGACGACCGTTCGCCCCTCCTGTCGCCTCCCACGTGTGCTCGTACGCGGACCGACGACTGTCCGGTCTGCGCGGTAACCGACCGCGAGCCGAGAACCCACGAGGAGTTCCGCCAATGCTCACCATGACCGACAACGCCGTGCTCGTCATCCGTGACCTCGCCAACCAGCAGGACGTCGCCGAGGACGGTGGCGTGCGTATCGCCGCCGACGCCGAGGCCGGGTCGCTCACCGTGGAACTGGTGCCCGAGCCGGAGCAGGGCGACCACGTGGTCGACAACCAGGGCGCCCGGATCTTCCTCGACGAGGACGCCGCCGAACTGCTCGGCGACGCCTCGGTGGACGCCACCGTCGACGACGAGGGCATCATCCAGTTCGGCTTCACCGAGAAGCAGTAGTCAGGCTCAGCCGGCGCGACGGCTCTCGCCGCCGCGTACCTGCCGCAGCGGCCGCACCCGCTGCGGCTCCGACCGGCCGTGCCGTCCCGCCCCGGCGTCGCTGCCCGGGTGCAGCAGCGCGGAGAGCACGTGCGCCAGGTGGTGCGACGTGCTCCACGCCGCCCAGTTGGCAGCCGAGCCCGCCCCGGCGCCCCGCCGGGCCCGGCGCAGCAGCTCGTGGTCGCCCCACGAGAAGGCGGCCCCGGCGCTCGGCCAGTGCGACGCCGAGACCAGCGTGCGGCACAGGTCGGCGAACCGGTCGTCGCCCCGCCCGCCGCGCCGCGACCAGCGGTAGACCCACCAGTCGCCGTCCGCCGTGTACCGCACGGTGGGCAACCGCTCGCTGGGGTCACCGCTGCCGGGCACGGCCGGGCCCACGCCGTAGTCGCCGTAGTTGAACCCGGCGTCGGCCAGCCGCTGCCAGAGCTGCCAGTCCCAACGGTCCAGCCGGACCGGCTCGTCGGTGGGCAGCCGGGACAGCGTCGGCGGCATTCCGCCGGCCGCCACCGTGATCGACCGCCAGGCGTGCCGGCGGGCCCAGTCCAGCAGTCGGCGTACCCGTGGCTCGGCCAGCCGCACGTCGGCCCGGCAGCACACGTCCCCCGCGTCCACCAGCAGGTCGCACTCCTCCGGCGCCAGGCCGGTGAACCGCCAGATCCGCTCGACGGCGGCGGTGCTCGCGTCCGGTCCGGCCCGGTCCTGGCCGGCCCGCAGCCGGACCAGCGCGCCGCGGGCGTACCCCCGCGCCGCCGCGCCGTGCGCGACCAGCCGGCGGTCGCTCTCCGCGAGCCCGACGACCGGCACCAGCGGGACGTCCCAGCGGGCCAGTTCGGTGTCGGGGGAGTCCGGCAGGGCGGTGACGTCGACGGCGGGCAGCAGCCCGGCCGGCAGTCGGCGCAGAGAGTCCATTGTGGTGCGGTCGACCGCACCGACCTCCAGGACGGGGGCGAGCAGCGGAACGGCTGCGGGATCGAGATGGGTGAGGGCTTCCAGTTCGCCGCGGCGGCTGGCGAGGATGGGGCGGTAGACCGGTTCCGCCGCCCGGCTCCCGTGGGCGGGCACCATACTTCAATCTAGCCAGGCATGCGCATATGTCACAGGTCGTCGAGCCGATATTCGGCCGCCCGGCTGTCGGCTCGGCGACTACTATCGCCCGATGCCCGCGCCCAGTCACCGTTACCGCTCCCACGACGAGGACAGCGCCCGCTGGAACGGCTTCCCCTTCCGGGACGGCGACATCGTGATCAGCACCCGGTCCAAGAGCGGCACCACCTGGATGCAGATGATCTGTGCGTTGCTGGTGTTGCGCACCCCGGAGCTGCCGGCGCCGCTGACCGAGCTGTCGCCGTGGCTGGACTGGCTGGTCGAGCCGCGGGAAACGGTGTACGCCCGGCTGGACGCCCAGCCGCACCGGCGGTTCATCAAGACGCACACCCCGCTGGACGGCGTGCCGCTCGACCCTCGGGTGCACTACGTGGTGGTGGCCCGTCACCCGCTGGACATGGCGGTCTCGCTGTACCACCAGGCCGGCAACCTGGACCGGGTGCGGCTCCGGGAGCTGACCGGCCAGGCCGCCCCGGCGGCACCCCCGCGAGCGCGCCTGTCGTTGGAGCGGTGGCTGCCGAGCTGGGTCGACCGGGAGGTCGACCCGCGCGCCGAGCTGGATTCGCTGCCCGGGGTGCTGTGGCACCTGAGCGACGCGTGGGCCCGCCGGCACGAACCGAACGTCACGCTGGTGCACTACGACGACCTGCGGGCCGACCTGGACGGTCAGATGCGCCGGCTGGCCGCCCGGTGGGGCCTCGCGGTGCCTCCCGAGCGGTGGCCCGTCCTGGTCGAGGCGGCGACCTTCGACCGGATGCGGGAGCGCGCCGACCGGCTCGCCCCGGACAGGCTCGGCGTGCTGCGCGACCGCCGGGCGTTCTTCCGGCACGGCGGATCGGGGCAGGGACGGGACCTGCTGGACGCGGCCGCGCGGGCCCGCTACCGGGAGCGCACGGCGGCGCTCGCGCCGCCCGACCTGCTCGCCTGGCTGCACCGCGACAGCTGACGGTGCGGGGAAGCGACGCCCGGAGTGGAGCCCGCGGCGCCTTCGTGACGCGGGCAACCCGATGGGGCCGCCCTCTGTGACGCAGCGGCCGGCGTGCGGCACCGCCATCGGGTGCGCAGACGAGCGCACGGCGCCGCTTCGACCGTTGTCGGAACGTCGCCGCGCTCTGGCCGTCTCCCACCACCGCAGCCGTTCGGCGGTACGCCAGCGGGGACCTGGCTCGACCGGCCGTTCGCGCCGGTCTGCGTTGTCGATCCCCGGTCCGCGCACATCCAAACCCGCCGGCCGTGAGGAATTCCACCATCTGCGAGTCCCGGCGTGACGCGCCGCCAGACGGGGTATGAGCGCAGCATGGAGCATTTCACGATCGCGACCGTCGCCGAGAAGAGCCCGGACTTCCGGCGGGTGCTGTGGACCGGTGAGCACAGCCAGCTGGTCATCATGACCATTCCGCCGGGTGGCGAGATCGGCGAGGAGGTGCACGAGGACATCGACCAGATCCTGACCTTCGTCAGCGGCACCGGGGAGGCCCGGGTCGCCGGCGAGAAGCGGGAGGTCGTCTCGGGCGACCTGGTCGTCGTACCGGCGGGCACGAAGCACAACTTCGTCAACACCGGCCCCAACCCGCTGGTGCTCTACACCGTCTACGGCCCGCCGGAGCACGCCGACCAGGCCGTGCACCACACCAAGGAGGAGGCCGACGCGGCCGAGGCCGCCGGCGAGGACGAGCCGCCCACCGCGTGACGCAGCCGGGTACGGCCTGATCCGGGCCGATCCGGGTACCCGCGGCGGGTGGAGCAGCAGCCGGCGATCTCCGACTACGGATTCCTCTCGGACTCCCGCTCCGGCGCACTGGTGGGCAGGGACGGCTCGATCGACTGGTGGTGTCCGCACCGGTTCGACGGCGCGTCCGTGTTCGGGCGACTGCTTGACCCGAGCGCCGGGCACTTCCGGTTGGCTCCGGTCGGGGTCGGCGGGCCGGGGTACCGGGTGGAGCGCGCGTACCAGCCGGACTCGCTGGTGCTGCGCACCGTTCACCACACGCCGCATGGGAGCGTGGCGGTCACCGACGCGCTGGCCGCGGAGATCGGCGCCCGCGCGCACGACCTGGGCATGAACTCGCCCGCCGTGCTGATCCGGGTGGTCGAAGGGCTGACCGGGCGGGTCCGGATGGCGCTCGACTTCGTGCCCCGGCCGGAGTACGGCCTGCTCACCCCGTACCTGCACGATCAGCCGGGCGGCGGGGTGCTGGCCCGGGCCGGCCCGGTGACGCTCGTGCTGCGGGCAGCGGGCCTCCCGCTGCGGGCCGGCCGGGACCGGGTGACCCACGAGTTCGAGGTCTCCGCCGGCCAGGTGGTCGGTGTGGACGTGGCGTTCGGCGCGGCGTACGGCGCACCGCCCGCCCGGTTGGACCCGCTGTTCGCGCTCGCCGAGACGACGCGGGCGTGGGAGGCGTTCCGCAAGCCGCACCGGTACCCGGGCCGCTATCCCGAGCTGGTCCGGCACAGCGCGACCGTGTTGACCGGTCTCACGTACGCGCGCAGCGGCGCGATCACGGCGGCGTTGACCACGTCCCTGCCGGAGCAGATCGGTGGCGACCGCAACTACGACTACCGTTACTCCTGGCTGCGCGACTTCGCGATGACCGTTCGCGCGCTCTGGGTGGCGGCGTGCCCCACCGAGGCGTCCCGGCTGTTCGACTGGGTGGCCCGCTCGATCGGGCGGATCGGCGACGACCCGGTGCCGGTGCTGTTCGGGCTGGACGGAGAACGCGACCTCACCGAGCACGACTTCACGCAACTGGGCGGTTTCGCCGGCAGCCGGCCGGCCCGGATCGGCAACGACGCCTGGCGTCAGCGGCAGCTCGACGTGCCGGGGGAGGTGATGTCGGCGGTCTGGCGGCTGCGCGACCACCTGGGCGGGACGTTCGACGGTGAGCTGGGGGAGATGGTCCTCGGGCTGACCGAGCAGGTGGCGAGCACCTGGCACCTGCCCGACCGGGGTATGTGGGAGGCCCGCGACGGTGAACGGCACTACCTCTCCTCCAAGGTGCTCTGCTGGTTGACGATGGACCGGGCGGTACGACTCGCCGACCGGCTCGACGAGCGGGCCGACCCGGACCGTTGGGCGAGGATCCGCGACGAGATCCGCGACGAGGTGCTCCGGCAGGGGTGGAACGAGCGGATCGGCGCGTTCACCGGCGCGTTCGGCTCTGTCGAGCTGGACGCCTCGGCGCTCTTCCTGCCGGTGGTGCACTTCCTGCCGGCCACCGATCCGCGGATGCGCTCCACCATCGAGGTGGTGGAGCGGGAGCTGGGCACCGACGACGGGCTGGTCCGTCGCTGGTCGGCCGACCCCGCCGGCTTCGTGCTCTGCTCGTTCTGGCTCGTGGAGTGCCTGGCACTGGCGGGTGAGCGGCGCCGGGCGGAGGAGCTGTTCGACCGGGTGGTCGGGCACGCCAACGACGTGGGCCTGTTCAGCGAGCAGATCGACCTGTCCACCGGGGAGCAGCTCGGCAACACCCCGCAGGCGCTGTCGCACATCGGCCTGATCAACGCGGCCTGGCGGCTGACCGAGCCGTACAGCTTCTGACGCCCTCCGTACCGGCCGGGAATCCTGCAACAGACCTGCAAGCGTCAGGCATTGACGCTGGTGGTTGTGCGGTCCTAGCCTCGAAGAGACGGGAAAGCCCTTTCCTCAGGCTTCGATCCCGCTTCACCCCGCTCCGGACACCGGGCATCCGACGGGGCGCACCGATCCCAGGTCATGGCAGCACGCCGTGCCCGCACGCCCCCCGGACGGGCGGCCGTGGGATCGCCACCACATGCGTCAAGGAGAACAACTGTGCAGAAGAGACGACTCCCCGGCCGACGACCACTGCTGCTCGCGGTGGGCGCCGCCGCGACCGCCGCGGCCCTCGCGGCGGGCATGACCTCGGCCTTCGCGGCCACCGTCTTCACCGACGACTTCAACGACGGCAACGCCTCCGGCTGGTCCAAGTCCGGCGGCACCTGGGCCGTCGACGGATCGGGCGTGCTCCACCAGTCCAACGCGGGCAGTGAGCTGGCCCGGCAGTTCGCCGGCCAGACCAGCTGGACCAACTACTCGGTGCAGGCCCGGGTCAGGCCGGTGAGCTTCGGTTCGTCCAGCGCCCTGGTCGGGCTGGCGGCCCGGTCGACCAGCAGCACCAAGATGTACCGGCTGGCCCTGCTCGGCTCCGGCCGGGCCGAGCTCCAGGCGGTCAACGGCAGCAGCGTCACCGCGATCGGCTCGGCGTCGCTCGGCATCGGCGCCGGCACCTGGTACACCCTGCGCATCGAGGCCAGCGGCAGCACCATCCGCGGCTTCGTCAACGGCACCCAGGTCGCCGCCGGCACGAACAGCCTGGCCGGCGCCGGCCGGATCGGCCTGGCCACGGCGTACGCCAGCGGCAGCTTCGACGACGTGGCGGTCGACTCGTCCGGCGGCGGCACCCCGACCACGCCGCCGCCGACGACCCCGCCGCCCACCACGCCGGGCCCGACGAACCCGCCGCCCGCGGGCTGGCCGACGCCCACCGGCAGCCAGAAGGTGGACGCCACGATCCCGGTCTCCGGCACCCTCGACGGCGGGCTCAAGCGCTACTACGGCATCGGCGACGGCGGGCAGAGCGAGAGCCAGGACCCGATGTTCGAGCTGGCCGCGGGCGCCACGCTGCGCAACGTGATCATCGGTGCGCCGGCCGGTGACGGCGTGCACTGCGAGGGCAACTGCACGCTGATCAACGTCTGGTGGGAGGACGTGGGCGAGGACGCCGCCACCTTCCGCGGCGGCACCACGTACACCGTCGACGGCGGCGGCGCCCGGTCCGCCAGCGACAAGGTCTTCCAGCACAACGGCGCGGGCACCGTCCACATCAGGAACTTCCGGGTGGAGAACGCCGGCAAGCTCTACCGGGCCTGCGGCAACTGCTCCACCTCGTACCAGCGGCACGTGGTGATCGACAACGTGGTCGTCCGGGACACCGACGCGATCGCCGGCATCAACACCAACTGGGGTGACACCGCCCGGTTCAGCCGGATCACCATCGTCGACGACCCAGACCGGGAGACCTCGATCTGCGTCAAGTACCGGGGCGTACCGAAGGGCGACGAGCCGACCGAGATCGGCGAGGGCGCCGACGGCGTCAACTGCCTCTACTCGCCGTCCGACATCACCTACCAGTAGGCCGGCACGACGCCCCGCGGACGGAGCCGTCCGCGGAGCGTCGCCGTCTCAGGCCAGCACGGGTACGCCGGAGACGTCGACGGTCTCCGGATACTTCAGCCCGGCGCCGGTGTTGAGCACCACCACCCGCTCACCAGCCCGGATCCACCCGCCGGCGCGCAGTTGCCGCGCGGCGGTCAGGCAGGCCGCCCCCTCCGGGCAGAGCAGCAGCCCCTCCCGGGCGGCGAAGGCCCGCAGGTCGGCCAGGATGTCCGCGTCGTCGACGGCGACGGCGGTGCCGGCGGACGCCCGCAGCGCGGCCAGGATCAGCTCGTCGCCCAGCGGCGCCGGCACGGTGATGCCGAACGCGACGGTGTGCGCGTCGGCCCACGGCCGGGCCCGCTCGTCGCCCGCGGCGAAGGCCCGCACGATCGGCGCGCAGCCGGTCGACTGCACCGCCACCAGCCGGGGCAGCTTGTCACCGATCCAGCCCAGCTCACGCAACTCGTGCAGCGCCTTGTGGATGCCGATCAGCCCGACTCCGCCACCCGTCGGGTAGATGATCACATCGGGCGCCTGCCAGCCGAGCTGCTCGACGATCTCGTACCCCATCGTCTTCTTGCCCTCCAGCCGGTAGGGCTCGCGCAGCGTGCCGGCGTCGAAGATCGCCCCGTCGGACTCGGCGATCAGCTCGGCCACCCGCCGACCGGCGTCACTGATCAGCCCGTCGACCAGGCGCAGGTCGGCGCCGGCGGCCACGCACTCGCGCCGGCAGATGGCGGGCGCCGCCAGCGGCATCACGATCGTCGCGCCCATCCCGGCCCGCGCCGCGTACGTCGCCCAGGCCGACCCCGCGTTGCCGTTGGTGGGCATCGCGATCCGCTTGACGCCCAGCTCGCGGGCCCGGCTCACGCCGACCGCCGCGCCGCGCGCCTTGAACGAGCCGGTCGGGATGAGCCCCTCGTCCTTGACCATCAGGTCCGCGATGCCGATCTCGCCGCCGTACGCCGGCGCGCGCAGCAACGGCGTCCAGCCCTCGCCGAGCGTGGTGACGTGCCGGGGATCGACGACCGGCAGCAGCTCGCGGTAGCGCCACAGGTCGGCGGGACGCAGCGGGAAGCGCTCCGGGGTGACCGCCTTCGCCACCGCGGCCAGGTCGTAGCGGGCCAGCAGCGGGGAGCCGCACCCGCACAGGTTCTGCAACTGGTCGGCGGCATGCTCCCGGCCGCAGCGCGGGCAGTCCAGGTGCGTCAGGTACACGTCGCTCCTCGCCGTCAGGCCGCGTCGATGCTCAGCCAGCGTCGGCTGCGCTCACCCGGCTCGTAGACCGAGTCCAGCCGCTTGGCGACCACGCCGGGCAGCCCCTGCTCACGCCCGGTTCGCAGCGCCTCGTCGCCGGCGCCCGGAAACCACGGCGGAGTCTGCCAGTGCGTACCGGTCAGCGCCAGCCCGTCGAGCAGTTCCCGGCGTTGCGCGTACGGCACGTCCACGCTGCTCACGCCCTCCAGCCAGAGCAGGTCGACGAGCAGGTACTGGGCGCCCGCGGGCACCCGGCCGCCGCTGGCCGCACGGGCGGGGCGGACCCGGCCGGCCCCGTCGATGCGGACCAGCACACCGTCCAGCACCGCCTCGGTCGGCGCCAGCGCCTCGGCCAGCGCACGCAGCCACGGGTACCCGCCGGTGATCTCCTCATCGGTCTCGGAGAGCAGCCGCAGCCGCCCTCCCGAGACGTACGCCATCGCCCGGACCCCGTCCCAGCGCAGCTCGTACCCCCATTCGGCACGGTCCCGCGGAAGCCCGGCGGCGGGCGTGGCGTGCATCGGGCGGATCAGCTCCGGCATCGGGGTCCAGCCGGGCGGCGCCGGGTCGGTACGCCGGACCATCCAGTCCCGGCCGCCGGTGGCGAACAGCACGTACCGCCCGGCGGTCCGCTCGCCGGCGAGCGTCACGATCACCTCGTCGTCGCGCCACTTCTCGGTGCGGTACGTCCCCCGGTCGTGGATGACCATCCGGCCGCCGCCGTACTCGCCGGCGGGGATCTCGCCGTGGAAGTCGAGATACTCCATCGGGTGGTCCTCGGTGTGCACGGCGAGGTGGTTGCGGCCGGGGTCGCGGGGCAGGCCGCGCGGCACCGCCCAGGACGCCAGCACCCCGTCGTGCTCCAGGCGCAGGTCCCAGTGCAGGCTGCGGGCGTGGTGCTGCTGGATGACGAAGCGGGCGCCGCCGTCGCCGGGGCCGGCCGCCGACCGGCTCCGGTCGGGCACCGGCTCGGGCGTGCGGGCCGCGTCCCGTCGACGCCGGTACTCCTCCAGCCGGTCCGTCACACCCGCATTCTCCGGCAGATCGGGCCGTCGCGCTGGGCACCCGAGTGTCCGGTTCGCTCGCCGGGTGGGTGTGCGGCGGGGTAGAACGGTCCATATGGACATCACCGACCAGCCCACCGTCCTGCTCCCTGGTGAGGTGCGGATGCCCCTGCTCGGCTTCGGCACCTGGCAGGCCACCGGTCCGGCCGCCTACGACGCGGTGCTGGCCGCGCTCGACACCGGCTACCGGCACCTCGACACCGCCACCCTCTACGGCAACGAGCGTGAGGTCGGCCGGGCGGTGCGGGAGAGCGGGCTGCGCCGGGAGGACGTCTTCATCACCACCAAGGTCCCGCCGGACCGGGTGGGCCGGGAGCGGGAGACGCTGGAGGCCAGCCTGGAGGCGCTCGGCGTCGACCAGGTGGACCTCTGGTTGATCCACTGGCCACCGTCGGCCACCGACAGCATCCCGATGTGGCGGGAGCTGCTGGCGGCCCGGGACGAGAACCTGACCCGGGCGGTGGGGGTCAGCAACTACAGCACCTCGCAGATCGACGAGCTGGTCCAGTCGACCGAGGAGAACCCGGCGGTCAACCAGATCCGGTGGGGCCCGATGTTGTACGACCGGCAGCGGCACGCCGAACACCGGGACCGGGGTGTGGTGCTGGAGGGGTACAGCCCGTTCAAGACCACCGACCTCAGCGATCCGGTGCTGACCGGCATCGCCGGCGCGCACGGCGTCTCGCCGGCCCAGGTGGTGCTGCGGTGGCACATCGACCACGAGATCGTGGTGATCCCGAAGTCGGTGACGCCGGAGCGGATCAGCGCCAACTTCGACGTCTTCCACTTCTCGCTGACCGCGGAGGAGATGCGCGAGGTCGACGCGCTCGGCAACGCCTGACGCGGCCCGGTCTGCCAAATTCCTTCAGCGAGCGAGGCTGGCATGAAGGGTATCGACATCGACGCTCGTGACGGTATAGCGTGCCCGTCAACACGATCGCCGATCGATCGAGCCCGATGCCGTTCGCTGGAGGAGCGCCATGGCCACGTCCCGATCCATCCGTCTGCGCCGCCGCGGGATGCTCGCCATCCCGGCCCTGGTGGCCGCCGCGCTGACCACCGTCGTCCGGCCCACCCCGGCGAGCGCCGCCCCGAAGGCCGAGTGCCTCGCCGACCTGCTCGGCGGCTCCTGATGGCCACCATCCCCTGGCTGGTGGATGTGCTGCGCGCCGCCGGGGTCCAGGTCGTCGTCGAGGGCGACTGGCTCAACCGCATGCGACCGGGCTCCTTCGACCCGATCGGGGTGCTCTGGCACCACACCGCCTCGACGTCCAGCGCCAGCAACCCGCACCCGGCGCTCGGCATCTGCATCAACGGCCGCCCGGATCTGGCCGGCCCGCTCTGCCAGGCGCTCGTCGACTACAACGGCGTCTTCCACGTCATCTCGGCCGGGCGGTGCAACCACGCCGGGGTCAGCGGCGGCAGCGGACCGATCCCGGCCGGCGACGGCAACACCCTCATGATCGGGTGGGAGATCGACTACAACGGGGCCAACCAGGAAATGACCGCCGCCCAGTACAACGCCTCGATCGCCGCCACCGCCGCCGTGCTCACCCGACTGGGCAGGGACAGCAGCTACGCCCGGGGGCACCGGGAAACCAGCACCACCGGCAAGATCGACCCGTCCTTCATCGACCTGAACGTGATGCGGGCCGACGTCGCGGCGAAGATGGCGGGCGGAGGCACCACCTGGTCCTCCATCGTGGACAACACCACCGCCGGGCGGTTCACCGCCAGCGCCAACTGGGGCGTGTCGACGTTCTCCACCCAGCGGTACGGCGCCGACTACCGGTACGCCGACCCGGTCGCGGCCAGCGATCCCGCCTGGTACCGGTTCAACGTGCCGGCGGCGGGCAACTACCGGGTCGACGCCTGGTGGCCGACCAACAGCGGCTACAACAGCGCCGCCCCGTACATCATCGCCACCACCACCGGCAACCGGACGGTCACCGTCGACCAGCGGGTGACCGGTGGGCAGTGGCGGGTGCTGGGCACGTTCGCCCTGCCGGCCGGCGACGCGAACCGGGTCGCGGTGAGCCGGTGGAGCAACGCCGCCGGCCTGGTGATCGCCGACGCGGTCCGGCTCACCCGGGTCTGACCGAGCCCCTGCGCCTCCCGTGGTGCGGCGGGGGCGCGCTCGTCGCGAGCGCGCCCCCGCCGTCCGTGCTCAGGATCGGGCGCAGGTTGCGCCGTTGAGCGTGAAGCTGGTCGGCGACGAGTACGCGCCGCTCAGCGTGCCCTGGTAGCCGAAGCTCGCCGTGCCACCGGGGGCGAGGGCTCCGTTCCAGTTCAGGTTCCGCGCGGTCACCGTGGACCCGCTCTGGCTCACCGTGGCGTTCCACGAACTGGTGACCTGCTGCCCGCTCGGCAGGTTGTAGGTCAGCGTCCAACCGTTCAGCGCGCTGGACCCGGTGTTGGTGATCTGTACGTCGGCGGTGAAGCCGTTGTTCCACGAGTTCGGCGTGTACTTCACCGCGCACCCGGCGCCGCCCGGCGGCGGGGTGGTCGGCGGCGGAGTCGTCGGC
>NZ_QGKR01000224.1 GCF_003172955.1 Micromonospora acroterricola
CTGGAGCACCGCCGAGGCCGCTGGCTCTGCACCGCCCTACAGGTCCTCTGAGCACACCGGTCCGAGTCGTGCCCGGTCCGGGGCACGACGCAGACCGGCCCGGGCCCACTGGCCGGGCACGGCCTCCCTTGCCGGGCGGGCGCGCGGCTGGGTGGGTGAGGGCTGGCGACAGCGAACGGGCCCCGGCCAGATCGGCCGGGACCCGTCAGCTCTGTCGCTCAGGCGCCGCTGCTCAGTTGCCGCCGTTGGGGGCGCCGTGGCAGCGCTTGTACTTGCGGCCCGAACCGCACGGGCAGGGCGCGTTGCGGGACGGCCCGTTGCTGGCCTCCGCCTGGTTCGGCGCGGGCCGTCGGGAGGGGGCCGTCGGGACCGCCGGGCCACGGAGCCCGGAGGCCGGCCGCTGCGGGGCGGACGGGGCCGTCCGTCCCGGCGTCGCCGGGGCGCCCGGGGCCGGTCGGCCCACACCCAGGGCCGGAGCCTGCTGCTCGGCCTGCTCGACCGCCACGGCGCCGGGGCTGGACTCGCCGTCGATGGTGGGGGCGGAGTATTGCAGGCCCTGCCGCTGCGGCGCGCGGTTGAGACCCTTGGCGCGGATCTCCACCGGCTTGTCGAGCAACGTGACCTCCTCCGACTCCGCGTCGGGCTCCGGCTCGGTCACCTGGACGTCCACGTTGTAGAGGAAACCGACCGTCTCCTCCTTGATGCCGTCCATCATGGTGGCGAACATGTCGAAGCCCTCGCGCTGGTACTCCACCACCGGGTCGCGCTGGGCGTACGCCCGGAGGTTGATGCCCTCCTGGAGGTAGTCCATCTCGTAGAGGTGCTCGCGCCACTTGCGGTCGATCACCTGGAGCAGCACCATCCGCTCGAGTTGGCGCACCCCCTCGGCGCCGAGCTGCTCCTCACGCCGGTCGTACGCGGCGTTCGCGTCCTCCTTGAGCCGCGCGACCAGGAAGTCGGCGTCCATCCCGGCACGGGAGCCGCCGGCCTCCTCCTCCAGCTCCTCGATCGTCACGCCGACCGGGTAGAGCTGCTTGAGGCTGGACCAGAGCTGCTCGAGGTCCCAGTCCTCGCCGTAGCCGTCGGAGGTGGCCCCCCGCACGTACGCCTCGACCGTGTCGTCGATCATGTTGCGGACCTGCTCGGAGAGGTCCTCGCCGTTGAGCACCCGGAGCCGCTCGGCGTAGACGACCTGGCGCTGCTTGTTGAGCACCTCGTCGTACTTGAGCACGTTCTTGCGGATCTCGGCGTTCTGGCCCTCGATCTGGGCCTGCGCGCTCTTGATCTGCCGGGTGACCATCTTCGACTCGATGGGCACGTCCTCCGGGATGTTGAAGCGCTCCATCACCGCCTCGACCGCGCCGGCCCGGAAGCGCCGCATCAGCTCGTCCTGCAGGGACAGGTAGAAGCGGGACTCGCCCGGGTCACCCTGCCGGCCGGCACGCCCGCGCAGCTGGTTGTCGATGCGGCGGGACTCGTGCCGCTCGGTGCCCAGCACGTAGAGGCCACCGGCGGCGGCCACCTCGTCCGCCTCGGCGTCGCAGGCCTGCTTCCACTGGGGCAGGACCTCCTCCATCGCCTTGGCGTACTCCTCCTCGTTCTCCAGCGGGTCGAGACCGCGCTGGCGGAGCTCGTTAGCGGCGAGGAACTCGGCGTTGCCGCCGAGCAGGATGTCGGTGCCGCGGCCGGCCATGTTGGTGGCAACGGTGACCGCGCCCTTGCGCCCGGCCTGGGCGACGATCTCGGCCTCGCGGGCGTGGAACTTGGCGTTCAGCACGTTGTGCGGGATGCCCCGCCGGCGCAGCAGCTGGGAGAGGATCTCGGAGTTTTCCACCGAGACGGTGCCGACCAGCACGGGCTGGCCCATCTGGTGCCGCTCGGCGATGTCCTCGATGACCGCGTTGAACTTGGCCTTCTCGGTCTTGTAGATCACGTCGGGACGGTCCTCGCGGACCATCGGACGGTGGGTCGGGATGGTGACCACGCCCACCTTGTAGACCTTGTTGAACTCGCTCGCCTCGGTCTGCGCCGTACCGGTCATCCCGGACAGCTTCTCGTAGAGGCGGAAGTAGTTCTGGAGGGTGATGGTGGCCAGGGTCTGGTTCTCCTGCTTGATCTCCACCCCCTCCTTGGCCTCGATCGCCTGGTGCATGCCCTCGTTGTAGCGGCGGCCGTGCAGGATGCGACCGGTGAACTCGTCGACGATCAGGACCTCACCGTCGCTGACGATGTAGTCCTTGTCGCGCTTGTAGAGCTCCTTGGCCTTGATCGCGTTGTTGAGGTAACCGACCAGCGGGGTGTTCACCGACTCGTAGAGGTTGTCGATGCCGAGCCGGTCCTCGACCTTGGCGACGCCGCGCTCGGTGACCGCGATGGTGCGCTTGGAGTGGTCGACCTCGTAGTCGCCCTCGCCGTCGGTGCCGGGCTGGAGCCGCGCCACCACGCCGGCGAACTCGCCGTACCAGCGGGCCGAGTGCTCGGCCGGGCCGGAGATGATCAGCGGGGTGCGCGCCTCGTCGATGAGGATCGAGTCGACCTCGTCGACCACCGCGAAGTTGTGGCCCCGCTGGACCAGCTCCTCCTTCGACCAGGCCATGTTGTCGCGCAGGTAGTCGAAGCCGAACTCGTTGTTGGTGCCGTAGGTGATGTCGCACTCGTACGCGGCCTTGTGCTCGCTGGCCGGCCGGTTGGGCAGCACCACGCCGACGGTCAGCCCCAGGAACTCGTGCACCCGGCCCATCCACGCCGCGTCACGCTGGGCGAGGTAGTCGTTGACCGTGATCACGTGGACGCCCTTGCCGGAGAGCGCGTTGAGGTAGACGGCCATGACCGAGGTCAGCGTCTTGCCCTCACCGGTCTTCATCTCGGCGATGTTGCCGAAGTGCAGCGCCGCGCCACCCATCACCTGGACGTCGTACGGGCGCTGGCCGAGCACCCGGGCGGACGCCTCGCGGGCCACCGCGAACGCCTCCGGCAGCAGGTCGTCGAGGGTCTCACCCTCGTCGAGCCGCTCCCGGAACTGCTCGGTCATGCCGCGCAGCTCCTCGTCGGTGAGGTTGACGTAGTCGTCCTCGATCGAGCTGACGGCGGCGGCGATGGCCTTGAGCCGGCGCACCATACGGCCCTCGCCCGCGTTAAGGACCTTTTCCAGAATCGACACGGATCAACGCTCCCCTAGACAGTCTCGAACCATCGTAGGCGCTCCATCGGCGCGATGGTCAGTGGTAGCAGTGGTCCGCCCCGCCGAACCCGACATAACTCGCGCGGCGGGTGGGTACCGGAGGTTATCCAGTTACGCCGTGGGCGAACGGTCCGGCACGATGGCACGGGTGGAGCCTGTGGAGATCATCGAGGACGGCCTGCTGCTGCGGCCCTGGCGGGGCACGGACGCCGACGCGGTGCACCGTGCGTGCCAGGACCGGGACATTCAGCGTTGGACCACCGTACCTCGCCCATACCTGCCGGAACACGCCCACGGATTCGTCACCGACCTGAGCCGACGAGCCTGGGCGGAGGGCACCGGCGCCCCGTTCGCGGTCTGCGACCCGGCCAGCGGCGACCTCCTGGGCTCGTGCGGGCTGGTCACCATCGACGGCGACGGCGACGGCGAGATCGGCTACTGGACGGCGCCCTGGGCGCGCGGACGGGGCGTGACCGTGCGGGCGGTCCGGGCGGTGGCCCGCTGGTCCTTCGACACGCTCGGGCTGCGCCGGCTGCTCTGGCAGGCCGAGGTGGGAAACCACGCCTCCCGGCTGGTCGCGCTCCGCGCCGGGTTCCGGATCGACGGCCGGCTGCGGCTGGCCGACCCGGCGCCGGAGGGCCGCGCGGACGGCTGGATCGGGTCGCTGCTGCCCGGCGAGGTGCCCGCCGCGGGGTCGACCGGGCCGGCGGCGACCGGCACCCTGGCCGCCCGGCGGGCCGCGGTCTTCGGCCGTCCGCAGCCCACCCTGTTCGCCACCGCCGGGGCCGGCGAGCTGCGGCTGCGGCCGATGGAGGAGCAGGACCTGGACGCCGTGGTGGAGACCTGCCGCAATCCGGAGACCATCCGCTGGACCACCGTGCCGGACCCGTACGAGCACGCCGACGCGCAGTGGTACCAGGGCTTCAGCCGGGACGCCTGGGCCCGGGGGGACGCCGCCTGTTACGTGATCGCCGACCCGGACGACCGGTACGCCGGCTCGATCGACCTGCGGGTCTCCCCCGCGGATCCCCTGCTGGCCGACGTCGGCTTCATGACCGCCCCGGCGGCCCGTGGCCGGGGCTACATGCCGGCCGCGCTCGCCGCGCTGAGCGCCTGGGGCTTCACCACGCTGGGCCTGGCCCGGATCGAGTGGAAGGCGAACGTGGGCAACAACGCCTCCCGCCGGGTGGCCGAGAAGGTGGGCTTCGCGTTCGAGGGAACCGCCCGCGGCGGGCTCCAGCATCGCGGTGAGCGGATCGACGCCTGGGTGGCCGCGCTGCTCGCCGAGGACCTGACGTGACGCCGCGGCAGGTCGTCGACGCGCACGGGGTACGGCTGCGCCCGTTCCGAGCGGGGGACGTCGCCGACGTGGTCGCCGGCTGCGCGGACCCGGTCACCCAGCGGTTCCTGCCGAACCTGCCCACGCCGTACACCGAGACCGACGCCCGCTGGTGGATCGAGTCGGGCGCCCCGGCGGCCTGGACCGGGGGTGGCGCGGCGTACGCGGTCGCGGACCCGGCCACCGACCGGCTGCTCGGCGGGATCGGGTTGAACAATCCGGTGCCCGACCGGGGTCAGGCCGAGATCGGCTACTGGGTGGTGCCGGCGGCGCGCGGGCGTGGGGTGGCCGGCGCGGCCACCCGCGCGCTGAGCGAGCACGCGTTCGCCACCGGGACGGTCCGGCTGGAGCTGCTCACCGAACCGGAGAACGGGCCCAGCCAGCGGGTCGCGCTGGCCGCCGGCTTCCGGTACGAGGGGGTACGCCGGGCGGCCAGCCCGAGCCGGGACGGCGGCCGGCAGGACCTGCTGACCTGGATACGCCTCGCCGACGACCCGCCCGGCCCCACCGCCCGGATGCTGCCCGACCTGCCCGGCGGCGTGCTCACCGATCAGGTGGTGGCGCTGCGTCGGCTCGCCCCCGACGACGCGGAGCTGATGTACCGGCTGCACAGCCGGCCCGAGGTGGTGGCCAACCAGGCGCCGCCGGTGCCCCCGGAGCGGGCCGCGGTCGAGCGGCGCTGCCGGCTGGCGGAGAGCGGGTGGCTCACCGGCGAGATCGCCCGGCTGCTGATCACCGATGCGGCCAGTGGCGAGCCGGTGGGCAGTTGCGGGCTGTCGTACACGGATGTGGCCAGCGCTGAGGCGTCACTGGGCTACGCGTTGCTGCCCGAGTGGCGGGGCCGGGGGTACGCCACCCGGGCGGTCCGGCTGCTGGCCGGCTGGGCGTTCGGGCCGGTCGGCATCGCCCGCCTGATCGCGGGCACCGTGCCGGAGAACACCGCCTCGCACCGCGTGCTGGAGCGGGTCGGCTTCCAGCGGGAGGCCCTGCAACGTGCCCGCCTCCCCGGACTGGCCGGCACCCGTCTCGACGACCTGACCTTCGCCCTGCTACCCGCCGAACTCAGGTGACGTGGTTCATGGAGTTGTGGTGGGTGGTCCGCACTGTTTCGCGGCCTTCACACCCCACCACAACTCCATGATCGACGCGGGTCGGGCCCGGGTCAGGTGGCGAGGGAGATGATGCCGTAGTCGTAGGCGTGGCGACGGTAGACGACGCTGGGGCGCCCGGACTCCTTGTCCTGGAACAGGTAGAAGTCGTGGCCGACCAGTTCCATCTCGAACAGCGCGTCGTCGATGGTCATCGGTTCCGCCGGGTGCACCTTCTCCCGGGCGATGTGCCATGGCTGGTCGTACTCGTCCTCGACCCGCTCGGCGACGGCGGTGCCGGCGCGGGCGCCGTCACCGGGCGCGCTCAGCGGGGCGGCCACCAGGTCCGCGACCGGCAGGCCGGCGGTGGCGGCGGCGACGGAGATCGGCGCGTGCCGACCCCGGTGGACGCGGCGGCGGTCAGCCGCGCGGCGCAGGCGGGTGTCGAGCTTCGCGATGGCCGCGTCGAGCGCGCTGTAGAAGTCGTTCGTGCAGGCCTCAGCCCGGATCACCGGGCCGCGGGAAACGCAGGTGATCTCCACCCGCTGGCAGTGGTCTGCTTGGCGCGGATTGCGCTCGTGAAACAGCTCGACATCGACACGAATGAGTTTGTGATCGTAGCGTTCGATCTTTGCGAGTTTCTCGGCTACGTGTACCCGGTAATGGTCCGGCACTTCGACGTTTCGGCCCTTGACCACGATGTCCACGTGACCTCCCTTGTTCGGACGGTCTTCGATCCGGTTACCCGGTCGCGCGCCGTGGGGGAGCCCGCTGGCGTCGACCGGTCAGTGCGGCTACGCCTCCTCTCACCGCCGGGGGCGGGTGGAAAAACCTCCTACCCCCGACAGCGAAACGCTAACTCCTGTCTGGCCGGCAGTCACCCCATGTTGCCAAGACCGCCCAGGGTTTTTCACACCTCATACACCAACGGGTGAAACGGAAACACGAACGGTTACGAAGGCCGTCTTTTCTCGGTCGCCGCGAGCACCGCGGCCACACTCGGCGGTCGCCCCGTCGCGGCCAGCACACGGGCGGCTGCCGCCAGGGTGACCCCGGTGGTGACGATGTCGTCCAGCAACACCACCACCGTCGCCTCGCCCGCGGCGCCGCCCCCGTCCGTCGCGCCCCGCCGGGGCCGGAAGGCCGCCTCGGCCGCCGCCGCCCGGCCCGCGCTGTCCAACGTCACCGAGTCCGGCCGCGGCGACGCGCGCAGCGGCCGGTGCACCCGGACCCGCCAGCCCGCCCGGCTCAGCCGCGCCGCACAGTGCCGGGCCAGCCGGTCCAGGTGATCGCCGTAGCGGGCCCGGGCCGCCGCCGCGGTGTCCGGGACCGGCACCAGCGCCAGCGGACGTGCCCGCCCGACCGCCTCCGCGACGACCTCGGCGAGCAGCGCCCCGAGCGGGCGGGCCAGCCCGTGGCGGCCGTGCTCCTTGTACGCCAGCAGCGCCTCACGCAGCGGGCCGGCGTACGCTCCGAGAGCGACGCAGGGCGGCAGACCCGGCGGGGCGGGAGTGGGACGCACCGACCGGGGACGCAGCGCCTCCAGGGCCGTCACGCAGGTCGGGCAGACCCCCTGCCGCAGGCCGGACCGACGCTCCCGACAGCCCGCGCAGTCGGCGGGCAGCACCAGGTCCCCGAGGTCCGCCCAGAGCCCGCGCACGGCGTCAGTAGAGGAAGAACGGGGCCGACGGGTTGCTCGGACGGGCCCCGGCCGACGCGGTGATGTCCCGCACCCGCTCGACGTCGATCCGTTCGAACGGGCTGCTGCGGTAGGCCACCCCGTTCGCCTCGTACATGAATGCTCCGAATGCCCCGTTGGGCAGGGACACACTGCGGTTGGTGGGGTACGCCGTCAGGTGGTTGACCTTGGCGCCCACGTCGGTCTTCAGCGGCGTCTCCAGGGCGCCGTCGACACTGACCTCGTAGATCGCCGGTTGACCGGCCGACCCGGCCACCACCAGCCGGTCCTCGCTGCCCCAGTCCACCGCGCTGAGGCCGGTCAGCGAGGTGACCAGCGGCCGGGGCGGGCCGATGGAGACACCGCCGCCGTCCAGGTTGACCGCCGCCACGTAGAGCCGGCCTCCGGCGATCAGCGCGACCCGCTGGCCGTCCAGCGACGCGGACACCGCGGTGACCTCGGCGGTGGGCAGGTTGAGGGGCACCTGGTACATGCGGGCGCCCTCGTCGAAGCGGTAGAGCCGGCTGTCGGCCACCACGAGGCCCCGGCCGGGCCGGGAGCCGACCGTGCGCAGCCAGACCGGACGGCTGATCGACGCGTAGTCGGCCCCGCTCCGGTTGAGCGCGGCGTCCGGATCGCCGCCGGTGCCCACCGCGAGCCGCTGCCGACCCTTGCTGCCGCCGGTCACCACCATCGCGGCGAGGACTCTGCCGTCGGTCCGCGCGAGGCCGGCGGAGACGATGTTGCGGTTGACCTCGGGCGTCAGCGGAACCACGCCGCCGGGCTCGCCGGGGAAGTCGAGCGGGCGGATGGCGCCCTCGTACACGCCGAACCGCTGCGGGCCCTCGTTGATCGGGTAGAGCCGCTGGGACGCGCGGCGTTGGCTCAGATCAAGCACGGGCTGCGAGTTGTTGCGGATCTTCAGCTCCAGCTCGCCCTGCAGGTCGCCCAGCGACCACGCGAGCTGCGTGATCAGCTGGTCGATCCGGTTCTGGTCGTCACCGGACATGTCCAGGTTGACCTCCCACCGGTTGTTCGCGCCGGTGGCGTTGTTGATCATCTCGGTGCGGTCCGGCAGCCCGACGACGCCGGGGCGCAACCAGTCGGACGGACCACCGACCAGCCATTTCACCACCTCGTTGACCCGCCGCTCGTCCGGCACGGCGAAAGGCAGGTAACGCTGGTCGGGCACCAGCCGGCTGCGGTCGGAGTTCCAGAAGTAGATCAACTCGTCCTGGTAGTACAGCTGGAGGGCCGCGTCGCTGAGCAGCAGCACGTTCGGCGGGTCGAGGACGTACAGGCCGGCGCGCTCGTCGTCGCCGCCACCGCCGAGCGACGCGCTGCGCAGGCGGAACTCGTACCCCGTCTCGGTCGCCTCCGGCGGCGCCAGCGTGCCGTCGGTCCGCAGCTGGCCGAGCTGCTGGACCTTGATCCTGACCGTGGTGGTCGAGTCGCTGTTGCCGGTGAAGACCGCCTCGCGCAGCCGGACCACGGTCAGCGCGACCTCGCTGCCCTTCTTCTCCTGCAACCGGGACTGGTGCTCCGGCGCGATGAACAGCTTGACGCGCTCGTAGGCCCGGTCCGGTTCGCCGGCGGCGGCCGACAGGAAGTTGCGCACGAACGCCTCGGTGTCGCTGCCGCTCGCCGTACGCGTCGGCGGATCACTGCGGCGGCCGTTGCCCGAGCCGGCCCCTGTCGCGGTGCCGGCCTTGCCGTCCACCCGCACGTCCGACGAGGCCGGGATGCCGCATCCGGCGCCCAGCAGCAGAACGGCGCTCAGCGCACCGAGCAGAGCCTGCCGCCTCATGTGCGCACCTCCGCCCGCTGCCCGTCCCCGGCCGACGCCGGGCCGATGGGCAGCGCTCCGCCGGTGCCGGGCCCGATGGCCAGCGGGCCGCCGTCGCGGGGGCCGCCGAACGGCAGCGCGGCGTCGGCGGGCACCAGCCGCAGCGGCGAGGTGGTGAGCCGGTCGCCGGCGCGGGCCGGCAGGGTGAGCCGGAACTGCGCGCCCTGCCCGGGCGCGCCCCACGCCTCCAACCAGCCACCGTGCAGCCGGGCGTCCTCCAGGCTGATCGACAGGCCCAGCCCGGTGCCACCGGTCTGCCGGGCCCGGGACGGGTCGGCCCGCCAGAACCGGTTGAACACCAACTTCTCCTCGCCCACCTTGAGCCCCACCCCGTGGTCGCGGACGGTGATGGCGACGGCGGTCTCGTCGATGCCGAGGGTGATCAGCACCGGGCGGGCCTCGCCGTGCTCGACGGCGTTGCCGACCAGGTTGCGCAGCACCCGCTCGACCCGGCGCGGGTCGACCTCGGCGATCACCGGCGTGCCCGGCAGGTCCAGCTCGATGGGGACGCCCACCCGCTCCGCGAGGCCGGCGAGCCGGTCGACCACCCGGTGCACCACGGGCACCAGGTCGGTCGGCTCGGCGTCCAGCATGGCGAAGCCCGCGTCGAACCGACTGATCTCCAGCAGGTCGGTGAGCAGCTCCTCGAACCGGTCCAGCTCGGCCTGGAGCAGCTCGGCGCTGCGGGCCACCGCCGGGTCGAACTCGTCGCGCTCGGCGAAGATCAGGTCGGCGGCCATCCGCACGGTGGTCAGCGGGGTGCGCAGCTCGTGCGAGACGTCCGAGGTGAACCGGCGCTGCAACCGGGACATCTCCTCCAGGCGGAGGATCTGCCGTTGCAGGTTGGTCGCCATCTGGTTGAACGACGCGGCGAGCAGCGCGAGGTCGTCCTCGCCGTTGACCACCATCCGCTGGTCGAGCAGGCCGGCGGAGAGCCGCTGGGCGGTCCGCGCGGCGACCCGGACCGGGTTGACGACCAGCCGGGTGACCAGGGCCGCGAGCAGGCCGAGCAGGATCACCAGGGCGACCCCGGTGGCCACCACGGTGGCTCGGGCGTCGGCGGCGGTCACGTCCTGCCGGGTCAGCGGCACCAGGTAGTAGAGCTCGATCTGGCCGAACCGGGTGGGCACCGGCGAGCCGTAGACCAGATACTTCGTGGGCTTCCCGGTCAGCCGGCCGGTGCGGATCTGGCTGGCCACCTTGCCGCTGCCGACCGCCGATCGCAGCTCCCTGCTGATCAGCGGCTGGACGTTCGCCGCCGGGGCCGTCCGGGTCTGGATCGCGTTCGGGTACCCGTCGGCGGTGATGGCCACCACCACACCGCTGATCTGCTCGGGGTCACCGCCGGCCAGGTAGTTGACCGTGCCCTCGATGGTCTCCTGGAGCTGCGCCTCCTGCGGCTGGCCGTAGAGGGAGACCTGCTTGGCCGCGTAGCCGGCGCCGCTGTTCACACGGAGCCGGACGTCGGTGCGGGCGTTGTCGAGCAGGATTGTGGTGATCTTGTCAGCGATCAGGTACGCGAAACCGCCGACCAGCAGGCTGGAGGCGACCAGGGTGATGGTCACCACCCGGACCTGGAGCGAGCGGCGCCAGGTCTGGTGCACCCGGGCCGCGACCCGGGCGGCCCGCCCGCTCAGCGCACGCCAGAACTCCCAGCCGGCGCCGGGGCGGCGCACAGCCGTCGTCAAGGGGTGCGAGGGCGGGGAGGTCGACACAGTGTGACCAGGCTATCCGGTCCCCGCCTTATAGCCCACGCCCCGCACGGTGAGGATGATTTCCGGGCGCTCCGGGTCCGGCTCGATCTTGGCGCGCAGACGCTGCACGTGCACGTTGACCAGCCGGGTGTCGGCCGCGTGCCGGTAGCCCCAGACCTGCTCCAGCAGCACCTCGCGGGTGAAGACCTGACGCGGCTTGCGGGCGAGCGCGACCAGCAGGTCGAACTCCAGCGGCGTCAGCTTCACCTCCTCGCCGTTACGGCTGACGGTGTGCGCGGGCACGTCGATGGTGATCTGGTTGCCGGGCGGCCCGATGGTCAGCATCTCCGGTGCCACGTCCTCGCCCCGGCGCAGCCGGGCCCGCATCCGGGCGACCAGCTCCTTGGGCTTGAACGGCTTGACCACGTAGTCGTCGGCGCCGGACTCGAGGCCGAGCACCACGTCGACGGTGTCGCTCTTGGCGGTCAGCATGACGATCGGCACGCCGGACTCGGCCCGGATCGACCGGGCCACGTCGATGCCGCTCATTCCGGGCAGCATCAGGTCGAGCAGGACGATATCGGGACGACTGTCGCGAAACGCCGCCAGCGCGCGCTCACCATCGGCCACGAAAGAGGGCAGGAAGCCCTCACTGCGCAGCACGATGCCGAGCATCTCGGCGAGTGCGGGGTCGTCGTCGACCACCAGTACCCGGGCTCTCATGGGATTAATATTGCATCCCCGTTCAGTTCGGTGGGACCGGCGTCACCCGGTAACGGATTGCGCCGCCGGCAGCGTGTCCGCGACCAGCGCGGCGGCGCCACCTGGTGCGGGGCCCGGCGGATCGTGGCCCGGCCACCTCCATGATCCCCCCTCGGGGCCGACCAGCGCCACCGCCGCTTCGGCCGGTCGCGCCGTCCCGGACGGCCATCAGCCGAAGAGCGTCCGGCCCCAGTGGTCCCCGCCGTCACGCACGCCCGGCGGACAGGCGAACAGGCCGCTGGAGACGTGCCGCAGGTACTCGTTCATCACGTCGTGCCGGGCCAGCCGCGTCTGGATCGGCACGAACTGCCGGCGCGGGTCCCGCTGGTACGCGATGAAGAACAGGCCCGCGTCGAGCCGGCCGAGGCCGTCGGAACCGTCGACGAAGTTGTAGCCCCGACGCAGCAGGTGGGCGCCGTTGTTCCGGCTCGGGTGGGCCAGCGTGACGTGGGCGTGCTCGGCAATCAACGGCTGCCCGTCGTCACCGCGCGCGTCGAAGTCCGGCTCGTCGAACTCGTCGGTCCGGCCCAGCGGGGCACCGCTGCCCTTGGTCCGACCGACGATCTCCTCCTGCTCGGCGAGCGAGGTGCGGTCCCACGTCTCCACGAGCATGCGGATCTTGCGGGTGACCAGGTACGAGCCGCCGGTCATCCAGTCCGGCCCGTCGCCCGGCTGCACCCACAACTGGTCGCGCAGCAGGTCGGTCTCCTCGGCCTTGAGGTTGGCCGTGCCGTCCTTGAAGCCGAACAGGTTGCGCGCCGTGGCCTGGTCACGGGAGGTCGACGAGGTACGGCCGAAGCCGAGCTGCGACCAGCGGACACTCACCACGCCCATGCCGAGCCGGGCCAGGTTGCGGATCGCGTGCACCGCCACCTGGGGGTCGTTGGCGCACGCCTGCACGCAGAGGTCGCCGCCGGAGAGCTGCGGCTGCAACGCGTCGCCGGGGAACTTCGGCAACTCGGCCAGGGCGGCCGGGCGCCGGTCGGCGATGCCGAACCGGTCCCGCCCGTCGGCGTCGCGGAACAGCGTCGGGCCGAAGCCGATGGTCAGGGTGAGCTGCGACGGGGGCAGGCCGAGCGCCTCGCCGGTGTCGTCCGGCGGGGCCTCGGGCATCCCGCCGACCGCGCCGAGCACCCCGGCGTCGCGCCCGGCGGTCATCCGGGCGGCGGCGGCCGTCCACTCCTGGAGCAGCTCGACCAGCCGGGCCCGGTCCTTGGTGATCACGTCGAAGGCGACGAAGTGCAGCCGGTCCTGGGCCGGGGTGACGATGCCGGCCTGGTGCTCACCGTGGAACGGCACCGCACCCGCCGGGTGGTCGCTGGCCGCGGCCGGGTCACGGGAGCCGTTGATCAGCGCGCCCGCACCCGCCGCCACCCCGGCGACCCCGGCCACCCCGGCGCCGGCGAGCGTTATCGCCCGTCGTCGGGTCAACCTGCTCCCGCTCATCGACTCGACTCCCCCTGACGTCCGGTCACCGTGCGACGACTGCGGCGACCTTGCTGATCGGCTCGGCGAGCGCGTTGATGCCGTCGGAGAGCTCCTTGAGCTCAGCCTTGCTCAACGCGGTGTGCAGCTTCCACCCGTCGCCGTCACGGTGCTTGCCGAGCAGCGCCTCGACGTTGGCGAACTCGGTGTCGAGCTGCTTGACCAGCTCCGGCGAGCGCTGCTCAAGCGCCGGCCGGAGGGCGGACACGGCGGCCTTGGAACCTTCCAGGTTGGCCGCGAAGTCCCACAGGTCGGTGTGCGAGTAGCGGTCCTCCTCGCCGGTGATCTTGCCGCTGGCCACCTCGTCGAGCAGTTCCTTGGCGCCGTTCGCGAGCTGGAGCGGCGAGAGCTTCTCGGCGTTGGCCTTGGCCACGATCTCCTTGACGTCGACCAGCAGCCGGTCGGCGATCGGGCCGTCCTTGCTGATGTCACCGGACTGCCAGAGGTCCTTCTCGATCCGGTGGAAGCCGGTGAACTCCATCCCCTCCTCGATGACCTCCTCGCGGCCATCGATCTTGGGGTCGAGGTCGCCGAAGATCTCGGCCACCGGCTCGATCCGCTCCCAGTAGGTGCGGGCGACCGGGAAGAGCGCCTTGGCCTTCGCCACGTCGCCGGCCTTGACCGCGGTGACGAACTCCTCGGTCTTCTCCAGCAGCGCGCCGGTCTGGCTCTTGACGTAGCGCTGGTAGTTGTCGGTCGCGCCGGCGAGCGCGGCGTCGGCGGTCAGCGGCTCGGCCGACCCGCTGACCTTGAGCGCGCCCCGGATGCCCTTGCCGCTCATCCCCGGCTTGCAGGCCGTCTCGTACGTGCCGGCCGGCAGTTCCACGTGCAGCTCGCGGCTCAGACCGGGGGCGATGTTCTCCACCTCGCCCATCACCCGGTCGCCGGAGGCGTACACGTAGAACTCCGTCACCTTCGCACCCGAATTGGTGATCTTGAAGGTGGCGGTTCCGGCGCCGAGGTCGGTGGTGCCGACCTCGCAGGCGGTGTCGCTGGCCTTGACCACGATCGGGCCGCCGGCCCCCGCCGCGTCATCCTTCTCGGAGTCGGAGCAGGCGGCGACACCGGTCGTGGCCAGCACGCCGGCAGCGGCCAGCGCGAAGAATCGGGTGGTACGCATCTGAGCTGTCTCTCCTCGTGGGGTCAGGCGCGCTGCGGCGTGGACGCCGCCTCGGCCCCGGTGCCGGTGTCGGCCCCGCGCTCGGGGACGGTGGTGGTGGCGCTGTCGCTCGTCGGGGCCGTCCCGCTCGGAGCCCCGGCCGGCGCCGCGACGGGTGCCGGCGTACGGCGGGTGGGGCGCAGGAAGAGCAGGAGGACCGGCACGGCGTACCCGATCCAGGCGATCGTCTCCAGCACGGTCGGCGCGGGGGTCACGTTGAACATCCCGGCGAGCAGCGCGGCGTACCAGGTGCTGGGGTCGAGCGTGCCGGTGATGTCGAAGGCCAAATTGTTCAGGCCGGGCAGGACGCCGGCCTCCTGGAAGTCGTGCACGCCGTACTTGAGGATCCCGGCGGCGACCAGGATCAGCAGCGCGCCGGTCCAGGTGAAGAACTTGGTCAGGTTGATCCGCAGGGCGCTCGCGTACAGCAGCACCCCGAGCGCGACCGCGGTGGCGATGCCACCGACCAGCGCGAGCAGCGGCCCGCTGTCGCCGGCCGCGCCCTGGGCGGCGGAGTAGAAGATCAGCGCGGTCTCCAGGCCCTCCCGGATCACCGCGAGGAAGGCCATCCCGGCGACCGCGAGGGACCCGACGGCCAGCGCCTCGGTGAGCCTGCCCCGCAGCTCGCCGGCGATGGTGCGCGCGGCCCGGCGCATCCAGAAAATCATCCAGGTGACGAAGACCACGGCGGCGACCGAGGTGATCGCCTCGAACAACTCGCGGTCCTCGGAGCGGGCCAGCAGCGAACTCGACGTGTACTCGATCAGCCAGCCGAAGAGCACCGACAGCGCCACGGCCAGGCCGACGCCCGCCCAGACCTGGGGCAACCGGTCCCGACGCTGCGACTTGACCAGGAAGGCGACCAGGATGCTGACCACCAGGGTGGCTTCCAGACCCTCCCGCAGGCCGATCAGGTAGGTGGCGAACATCCGAGCTCCGAGATCATTAGGTACGGCTCAGCTAACTTAGGGCAGCCATACCTTCCTCCAGTTCAGAGGCCCCGTCAAGTCGTTCATGACAAGGTCACCGGCCGTGCGTCGGTCGAGGATCGGCCGGCGCCGTCCCGCTGTGGAAGGATCCCCGCCGTGAGGGGATTCCTGCCGTGGCTGACGGTGCTGGCCGTGGTGCTGCTGCTCAGCGCGCTGCGCCTGCGCGCACTGGCCACCGTCGTGTCGCTCGGCTGGCTGGTCTGGTGCGTCTGGACCTGGTTCCGCCCCGCCCGCCGCGGCCCCCGCTCGGGTTGACCCACCGCGGCGGCCCACCCGCGCCGGGCGCGGGAACGACGAACCGGGCCGGCTGCGAACAGCCGACCCGGTCCGGAAACGCCGATCAGTAGCGGTAGTGGTCCGGCTTGAACGGACCCTCGGTGGAGACGCCGAGGTAGGAGGCCTGCTCCTTGGTCAGCGTGCTCAGCTTGGCGCCGAGCGCGCCCAGGTGCAGCCGGGCCACCTTCTCGTCCAGGTGCTTGGGCAGCACGTAGACGCCGATCGGGTACTCCTCGGTCTTGGTGAACAGCTCGATCTGCGCGATCGTCTGGTTGGAGAACGAGTTCGACATCACGAAGCTCGGGTGCCCGGTGGCGTTGCCCAGGTTCAGCAGGCGGCCCTCCGAGAGCACGATGATGGCGTGCCCGTCGGCGAAGCGCCACAGGTCGACCTGCGGCTTGATGTTGACCCGCTCGACGTCGGAGCGCTTGGCCAGGCCGGCCATGTCGATCTCGTTGTCGAAGTGGCCGATGTTGCCGACGATGGCCTGGTGCTTCATCCGGGCCATGTGCTCGTTGGTGATGACGTTGAAGCAGCCGGTGGCGGTGATGAAGATGTCCGCCTGCTCGACCACGTCGTCCAGGGTGGCCACCTGGTAGCCGTCCATCGCCGCCTGGAGAGCGCAGATCGGGTCGACCTCGGTCACCACGACCCGGGCGCCCTGGCCGCGAAGCGACTCGGCGCAGCCCTTGCCCACGTCGCCGTAGCCCATCACGACGGCCATCTTGCCGCCGATCAGCACGTCGGTGGCCCGGTTGATGCCGTCGATCAGGGAGTGCCGGCAGCCGTACTTGTTGTCGAACTTGCTCTTCGTCACCGAGTCGTTGACGTTGATCGCCGGGAAGAGCAGCGTGCCGGCCCGGTGCATCTCGTAGAGCCGGTGCACGCCCGTCGTGGTCTCCTCGGTGACGCCCTTGATGCCGGAGGCGATCCGCGTCCAGCGCTGGCCGTCCTCGGCGAGCGAGCGGTGCAGCAGCTCGAGGATGACCGCGTACTCCTCGGAGTCCGCCGACTCGACCGGCGGAACGACCCCGGCCTTCTCGAACTCGGCGCCCTTGTGCACCAGCAGGGTGGCGTCGCCGCCGTCGTCGAGGATCATGTTGGGGCCCTGCCCGTCCGGCCAGGTGAGCACCTGCTCGGTGCACCACCAGTACTCCGGCAGGGTCTCGCCCTTCCACGCGTACACCGGGACGCCGGCGGGGGCGTCCGGGGTGCCGTCCGGGCCGACGACGATCGCGGCGGCGGCGTGGTCCTGGGTGGAGAAGATGTTGCAGGACGCCCAGCGCACCTGCGCGCCGAGGGCGACCAGCGTCTCGATCAGGACGGCGGTCTGGATGGTCATGTGCAGCGAGCCGGTGATCCGCGCGCCGGCGAGTGGCTGCGCCTCGGCGAACTCCCGACGGATCGACATCAGGCCGGGCATCTCGTGCTCGGCGAGCTGAATCTCCTTGCGCCCGAACTCGGCGAGCGACAGATCCGCCACCTTGTAGTCGCCGTCGGCGAGCGTGCTCGGCCGGGCCTCGGACGGCGTACCGCTGGCGGACGCCGGGAGGGTGCTGGTCATGAAAGCTCCTGTCGAACGATGTCTGCGCCGACCCTCCACCTTACGCGCGCCGGCGACGGGCAGCCCGGGGACGGTCTGCGGACAGCGCACGGGGCGGTCGGTGGTGGACGAAAGCTCCGTCCACTGCCGCCCGCCCCGTGCATCCCCCCGGTTTGGTTCCCCGCACGTTGTCGGACCGTCGTCGCGATAACGCTGCGTACTCATAGAGTCACACTCAGCCAAGACAGCGTCAAGCTATTCCGGGAAAGTCGGACTTGTGTCGTGGCGGTGGGCAGCGTCAGCGCAGTCCCGTGGTGGCCACGTACGCCTCACCGTCACCGCTGATCCGCAGCGGCTCGCCGTCCGCGGTCCCGATCGCGGCCTGGCCCGAGGCGAGCGTCAGCGCGCCGGCCCCGTCGTCCACGGTCACCGAACCGGCACCGCAGAGCACCACACGGGGGCCGGGCAGCGGCAACGTGACCGAGGGAACCGCCGCTCCCACCCGCACCCGGTGGAGCGCGAAGTCCTCCACCGGCACCGGCCAGCAGTCCACCCCCGGCCCGACCGGCTCCGCGGTCCGCACCGGATCGTCGAGCACCTCGAAGCGCAGCACCCGCAGCAGTTCGTCGACGTCGACCCGTTTCGGGGTCAGCCCGCCGCGCAACACGTTGTCGCTCGCCGCCATGATCTCCACGCCGCAGCCGCTCAGGTAGGCGTGCAGGTTGCCGGCCGGCATCCAGATCGCCTCCCCCGGCGCCAGCCGCAGGTGGTGCAGCAGCAGCGCGACCAGCACGCCCGGATCCCCCGGGTACGCCACGGCCAGCCGGCGGGCCAGCTCCGCGTCCGGGCCGTCGGCCGACGACGCCACCACGGAGGCCAGCAACTCGTCGCGCTCGGCGAGCGGCCAACCGAGCAGCGTCCGCACCGCCGTCCGCAGCCCCGCCGGCCCGGCCCGCAACGCGGCGACCACCGGCGCCAACGCCGGTACGCCGAACGCGGCGAGCGCCGCCCCCGACTCGGTCGGATCCCGGAACCCGCACAGCGCCTCGAACGCAGTGAGCGCCACCAGCAACTCCGGCTTGTGGTGCGGGTCGGAGTAGTTGCGTTCCTCCGGCGGGCGCCCCGCCTCCGCCGCGTAGCCCGCCCGGGCCTGCTCGGCGTCCGGGTGGGCCTGCAGGCTCAGCGGAGCGTCGGCGGCGAGCACCTTGAGCAGGAACGGCAGCCGGCTGCCGAACCGATCCGAGACCCGCTGGCCGAGCCACCGCCCCGGCTCGTCGCGTACCAGGTCGCAGAGGCTCGTCCGCAGGCCGGCCCGGTCCACGCTGGCCGGGGCGCCCGGGTGGGCGCCCAGCCACAGCTCCGCCTCCGGGCCGGCGCTGGGCACCGGCCGCCCCTGCAACATCGCGATCGCCGAGCGTGACCCCCAGGCGTAGTCCCGGATCGGTCCGTACAGCAGTTCCACCGGTCAGCCTCCGGGCCGCCCGGCCGCATCGCCCGACGCGTTCTGGGTCTGCGGTACGGCGGTGTCGGCGGCGGCACCGGTGCCGGCCTCGGCGGCGGCAACGCTGAAGATGTCCGGCTCCAGGTAGATCACCCGGGCGACCGGCACCGCAGCACGGATCCGCGCCTCCACGGCGTTGATGCCCCGGGCGAGGTCCTGAGCGGTCTCGCAGGCGGGCACCCCGATCTTCGCGGCCACCATCAGCTCCTCGGGCCCCAGGTAGAGCGTCTTCATGTGGATGATCCGCTCCACCTCGGGGCCGTCGGTGATCGCGCGCTCGATGGCGGCCAGCTCGGTGGCCTCGGCGCCCTCACCGAGCAGCAGGCTCTTGGTCTCGATGGCCAGCACGATGGCGATGGTCACCAGCAGGATGCCGATCATGGCGGTGCCGGCGGCGTCCCACCGGCCGTTGCCGGTGATCAGCGTCATGCCCACGCCGAACAGCGCGAACACCAGACCGACCAGCGCGCCGAAGTCCTCCAGCAGCACCACCGGCAGCTCCGGCGCCTTGGCCCGGCGGATGAAGTGCACCCAGGACTGGTTGCCTCGGACGTGGTTGGACTCCTTGATGGCGGTCCGGAAGGAGTACGACTCCATGATGATCGCCGCCACCAGCACGACCACCGGCAACCAGTGCCAGGACTTGATGCCCTCCTCGTGACCCCACTTGTGGTACGCCTCGTACAGGGCGAACAGTCCACCGACGCTGAACAGCACGATCGACACGATGAACGCGTAGATGTAGCGCTCCCGGCCGTACCCGAACGGGTGCTCCGGGGTCGCCTCCCGCTTGGCGCGCTTGCCGCCAAGCAGCAACAGGCCCTGGTTGCCGGAGTCGGCGACCGAGTGGATCGACTCGGCCAGCATCGACGACGAACCGGAGAGCAGGAACGCGATGAACTTGGTGACGGCGATGCCGATGTTGGCCAGCAGAGCCGCGACGATCGCCTTGGTACCGCCGTTCGCGCTCACGCCACCACTCCGTTGTGCCGCACGACGCCGCCCGGGACGCGCCGCCCCCTACGCTCGTTCACTGGTTCGACAGCTCCTTCATCTCGGTGATGGCCGGTACCGCCATCGGGTCCAGCCCGTGGGCCAGGGCAAGGTAGATCGAGGCGAAGTCCGGTACGGCGATCAGCGAGGCCAGTCGCTCCAGCGCCGACCCGCCCTCCGCGGTCACCACGTCACAGCGCACACCACGGCGCTCGGCGAGGGTCTGCACCGCGTCCGCGCGACGCTCCTCGACCGCCAGCGGCTCGTCCGTGTCGTCCTCGGCGTTGAGCCCGCCGTCGCGCAACAGCACCAACCGCAACCGGGTGCCCTCACCGTCGTCCTCCGACGGGTCGGCGAAGATGTCACGCTCCCCCTCGGCCAGGCCACCGAAGACACCGTCCAGCAGCCCGACCCGGCCCCGGCCGGCCTCGCCGAGCGCCCCGGTGACCACCGGGTAGCGGGCGTTGGCCGACAGGGTGTCGCCGAAGCGGCGGGCCGCCACGGTGGCCAGCGGGGACGAGCCCCAGACGATCGGGACCGAACCGGCCAGGCCCAGGGCCAGCGACTTCGCCGGGTTGACGAAGGACTCCGCGGCGGGCCGGCAGCGGTCGGCGTCCGCGTCGAGCCGGGCCGCGGTCTCCGCCAGGTCCGCCTCGTTGACCTTCACCAGGCCGAGGGACCGGGCGGCGAGCAGGACCGGCACGGTGAGCGCCCAGAGGCTGGCCCGGGCCGGGGCGCGCCGAGGCACCGGGATGAACGGCGCCCGGGCCCGCTCGGCGACCGACTGCAACTGCGAGTCGGGGGCGCCCACCGCGACAAGCCGGGCGCCACGGCGGTGCGCCGCCTCGGCGGCGCCGAGCGCCTCGGGGCTACGACCGGACGCGCTCACCGCGATGACCACGTCGGCCGCGCCCACCCACCCGGGTACGCCGGCGCTGCGGTGCGCGATGACCGGAACCGGGCAGCGCGGCCCGGCGACCGTGGCCAGCACGTCGCCGGTACGCCCGGCGGTGCCGATGCCGGCGATCACCACGGCGCGGGGCCGCCCGTCGTCGGCGAGCACCGCCAGGTTCGCCTCCGCGGCCAGCGCGGCCGACTCGCGGACCTGCGCGCCGGCCGAGGCGGTGTGCCGGAGCATGCCGCCCGGGTCGTGCTCCGCCAGCGCCTCGGGGCTGTCGAGCAGAGCCTCGTCGGCGTCACGACGCCCGCTGACGCCGGCCGTACCGTCGATCATGACTGCTGCCCGGGGCCGCCACGCGCCTCGTCGAGGAGCAGCACCGGCACGTCGTCGCGGACCTCGAAGATCCGGCCGCACTCCGTGCAGGTCAACGTCTGCGCCTCGGCGTCGTAGGTGAGCGGGGCGTGGTGCGTGTCCGGACAGGCGAGGATCTCGAGCAACTGCGGATCCAGGGCCATGGCACGGCTCCTTCCACGTGTGCGGCTTCACCGGCGGCGGTGCCGACCGGCGCAGGCGATCTTATCGGCGAACCCGGCCCAGCACCTCGTCCCGGAGCGAGACCATCCGCTCGCGGGTGGGCGCCTCGACGTTGAGCCGCAGCAGCGGCTCGGTGTTGGACGCTCGCAGGTTGAACCAGGCGCCGTCGGGGAAACGCAGGGTGAGCCCGTCCATCTCGTCGGCCACCGCCTCGGGGTACGCGGCCCGCACCTCGGCGATCGCCGCCGCCTGGTCGACCACCGTCGAGTTGATCTCACCGGAGGCGACGTAGCGCTCGTACTCGCCGGCCAGCACGGACAGCGGCAGCGACTGCTCGCCGAGCGCCGCCAGCGTGTGCATCGCGGCGAGCATGCCGGTGTCGGCGAACCAGAAGTCCCGGAAGTAGTAGTGCGCGGAGTGCTCGCCACCGAAGACGGCGTTGGTCCGGGCCATCTCCGCCTTGATGAAGGAGTGCCCGACCCGGGCGACCACCGGCTCCCCGCCGTGCTCGCGGATGATCTCCGGAACCGCGCTGGAGGTGATCAGGCCGTGGATCACCGTGGAACCCGGGTGCTTGGCCAGCTCACGCGCGGCGACCAGGGCGGTGATCGCCGACGGCGACACCGGCTCACCGCGCTCGTCCACCACGAAACACCGGTCGGCGTCGCCGTCGAACGCCAGCCCGATCTCGGCGCCGTGCTCGACGACGGCGCGCTGGAGGTCGACCAGGTTCGCCGGGTCCAGAGGGTTGGCCTCGTGGTTGGGGAAGGTGCCGTCCAACTCGAAGTAGAGCGGCACGATCTCCAGCGGCAGCGCCGACAGGGCCGCGTCACCCAGCACGGTGGGAACGGTGAAGCCGCCCATCCCGTTGCCGGCGTCGACCACGACCTTCAGCGGCCGAATGCCGGAGAGGTCGACCAGTTTGCGCAGGTAGGCGGCGTAGTCGGGGAGCAGGTCGCGCCGCTCGGCCGGCCGGACCGGGTCGCCGGCCGGGCGGGCCTCGCCCGAGTCCAGCAGGGCCTGGGCCCGCTCACGGATCTCCGCCAGACCGCTGGCCTGGCCGATCGGCCGGGCACCGGAGCGGCACATCTTGATGCCGTTGTACTGCGCGGGGTTGTGGCTGGCGGTGAACATCGCACCGGGCAGGTCGAGCGAACCGGAGGCGAAGTAGAGCAGATCGGTGGAGGCCAGCCCGATCTCGATCACCGAACGTCCCTCAGCGCGCACACCGGTGGCGAACGCCGCGGCCAGCCCGGGCGAGGTGGCCCGCATGTCGTACCCGACGACGACGGAGTCCCCCGGCTCGTCGGTGGCGTTGAGCAGCTGGGTGAACGCCGCTCCGAGAGCCTCGGCGACCCGTTCGTCCCACTGGTCCGGCACCGTCCCTCGGACGTCGTACGCCTTCACGATCTGGGACAGATCAGACACAGGTTCCGCTCCTCGGGCCGCAGGTTCCACCGAGCCTGAGCGTATCGGAGGGTCGGGGTCGGGCCCCGCTCAGCCAGGGAGCCGAGGCATGAACACGGTGTGGTCGCCACCGTCGGCGGGCGGGTCGTCAGGCCGCGGCCGGTCCCCTGGCTTGCCCGGCATGGGCTGGGTGGCATCCGGCGCCGGGCTGGGCGCGGCCGGGGGCGCCCCGTAGACGCCACCGGTCGCGGGCCGGGGAGCTGGCACCGCGCCGTAGCCGGCGGACGGCTGCTGCTGCCCGTACACCGGGCCGGGGTGACCGGGCGCGGGCGGCGACCCACCGCCGGAGCGGTAGGTGGTGCCACCGGGGTTGCCCGGCAGCGGCCCGGACAACTCGTCGGCCGGCTTCCGGTCCTGGCGCGAACGGCGGAACAGCAGCACGATGAGCAGCAGCCCGACCGCCACCATCGCGATGCCGAAGAACATCACCGGCGAGCCGCCACCGGACGACTCGGCCGCGGTCGCCGTGGTGTCGGGAGCGCCGGACACGCCGCCCACCGCGGCCTGGTCCACCTCGCTAACCGGCGCGACGTCGGTCACGCTCGGGGTGGGCGACGGCTTCTTCGACGGCGTCGGGGTGGGCGACGCCGAGGCCCGGCCGCCAGTCACCTTCGAGGCGTCGGCACCCCGGCCCAACTCCTGGCCGAGGGCGCTCACGGCCACACCGGTCACCGCGAGCCGACCGGCCGGCGCACCGGCGGCGAACGCCACCCGGTACCGGACGGTCATGCCCTTGCCCTTGCACAGGGTCGGCTTCGCCGGCGAGGTACGCCCGGTGGCCACGCTGCCGCCACCGCCCGAGACGGGCACCGGGAACCAGCGCCCGCCCGCGTTGACCTGCACCGTCACCTGGGCCGGCTCGAGACCCGCGAGACGCAGGCCCAGCGCGGTACGCAGCAGGACACACCCGTCGGAGCGCTTGCGCACCGCGACGTTCACCCCCTGCGCGGAACCGCCGGCGGCGAAGCTGCTGGCGGCACCCACCCGGACCGAGTCGTCGTCGGCCAGCGCCGGCGACGCACCGAGCATCACCAGCCCGCCCAGCAGACCGCAGACCGTCGCGAGTCGCGCCGCGCGCCGACGTACCGTCATGATCACCTCACCGTTCTCCCCGGGTGGGGTCCGCGGGTCAGGCTACTACCGGACCACCTGCACCCCCTGTCATAGAGCGGCCCGCATGTGTGCGGCGTTACGGTTTCGACCCAGCCCGCCGACCTGCGGCTTACCTCGTTGCCGAGCGCCCGGGTGTTCAGCGGGCCCGGGTGTTGAGCGGGGTCCTCGCGTTGAGCGGGCCCGGGTGTTGAGCCTGGGTCGCGCGTTCAGCGGGCCTCGTGCTCAACGGGCCGCGTGCTCAACGGGCCGCGTGGTCAGCTGGCCTGCGTGAGGGCGTCCCGGCAGAGGCGGTCGGCGGTCCGGGTGGTCTCCGGCAGCCGGTAGCGCGGGGTCAGCGCGAGCACCTGCGCCGTGGCGTTGTCCAGGCTCATCCGGTGCCCGACGCTGACGAAGACCGGCTTCACCCCGGCCTGGGTCCGCAGCACCCGGCCGACAACGTCGTTTCCGTCGCGCAGCGGGGACCAGGCGCCCCGCTCGGCGGCCGGCGGAACCCACTCGCCGACCAGTGGCGTCTTCCCCACCCCGATCGCCGGCAGTCCGGTCACCACCCCGAGATGACAGGCGAGCCCGAACCGGCGCGGGTGGGCCAACCCGTGCCCGTCGCACACCAACAGGGCCGGGCGGGTGGTCAGCCGGTCCAGTGCCGCGAGCAGCGCGGGCAGTTCACGGAAGGCGAACAGCCCCGGGACGTACCCGAACGCGGGCCGGCCCACGCAGACCGCGGAGTCCACCACGGCCAACGTTCGAGCGTCCAGCACGGTCACGGCCGCCGCGAGAAGGTCGCCGCTCTTCGCGTACGCGACGTCCAGGCCGGCAACCGTCGCAGGCGCGGAAGGTCCCGGCCCGACCAGGTCGACCAGCGGCCGCAACTCCTCCTGTACGGCCACCGCAGCCGCCACACTGCCCGGCGTCGTCACGTCCGATGATCCAGTCGACATCGGCGAAGTCGGGCTCTCCCGCCGTCCCGGATGCCGCACTTTCCCTGATCCCGAGTCGATCACCCTTGGCGCGAGCCGCCGGCGGCGTCCCCGGTGGCGGCGTCCTCCGGTTCGGTCCGGGTCGGGCCACTGTCGGTGGTGCCGGCACCGCCATCCGGGTCACTGACAGCGTTCTTCTCGGCGGGTTTCTTGATCGCGCCAAAGGCGATCGCGAAGGCGATGCCAATGGCCACACCGAAGGCGACCCCGCCCGTCGAACCGAACGAGGGGATGCCGATCGCCAGACCGAGCAGGATGCCGACCGGCCACGCCCAGGCATTGGACTTGCCGGTCTCCGTCTTGGGATCTGCCATCCCCCGATGCTATTCCGCCGCCGCGACGGCGTCCCCCGCTGGACGTTGCGGAGTCGATCGAGCGGTCCCGATCCGGGTTGGCGGTCGCACGGCCGACCGATCAGATGGGGCCGGCCTCACATCCACCTAGCTCGCCGCCAGTTCGGGATCCGCGGCCGGATCACCAGCCTCGCGGAGCTGCTCCTCGAACAGCACAAAGGTGCGCCGTCGGATGCCGGTCACCAGGGCGACCTCCTCCGGCGTCGGGTACCGCCGCTCTCGGGCCTGTGCCTCGTTGATTGCCCGTACCGTCTCGTAAAGGGCGTGGATCGGCCCTTCACCGCGGAGGCAGTAACCGCGCTCGTACTCGGTCTGCTGAATGAACTCGTCCCTCGTCAACTGATCAATTTCATCGCCGCCGACGAACAGCAACGTGTCGATGAGCTCGTTCGCCGGTGCCCAGCCCCCGGTGTCCCTCGAGAGACGCCAGGCAGCCAGACCACCATCCGCCGTCTCGACCAGCTTGACTGGTGCGTCGTAGTAACTGAAGAACGCCGGAGGCACCAGACCCCCCGTGTCACCCATCGTCCAAGGTCTCCTCGTCGTAGCCAAGAGCTCGCCAGAAGGCTGCCTGTTCTCTTCTCAAGAGTCCAATTCGCAGCGCGCGCTCAACTGCCGTCAGGGGCCGACCATTCACCTCGGCCAGTGCGTCGACATCGCGCCGGACCTCGTAGAGAACATGTTCCCACTTTGCTACATCGTCGAGTACGGCGAGGTGAAGGCGAAGTTCGGCAACGTGCCCGTTCGACATGCGCAGCCGCAGCAGCACATCGCGGTACCCACTACTCAACGGACGTAGGAATCGGTCCTTGATATCCAGGACCACGACGTCGGGATCCTGCGCCAGCTCACTCAACGTCAGATAGAGGTCGTCGATCGTCTGGAACTCGAGCTTCGCAGCGGCGAGGTCCCTCAGACGGGAAGCGTCGCCGCCGTACTCGACGAGCTTGTCGAGGACCCGTTGATGATCCTTCGGGCTGGCCCGCCAGCCCGGCTGGGCTCGCTCACCAGCCAGCCGTATGACAAGGCTGTTCAACTCGCGTTGAGCTGTCTCGGCTTCGACATACAGCTGCCGCAGGTAGGCGGATCGGTACGCGTCGTCACCCAAGCAGGACCGGTCAAAGCCGGGTTGAATGTCTGGCTGCCGGCGGGCAGCCAACTCGCTACTCACGTGAGCCTGCCGCGGAGTCAGGAGGGTGGGCCGGGCGGTTGGCTTACCCTTCGCAATGACGGAGTCGGCACCGCGTTCCGCGATTTCAATCAACACCTCGCGGAGGATGTCGATGGCCTGTTGGTGACTTGCCAGGTGGTACAGGGTCAGTGATCGGGCGGTCAGTGCGTTCGCCAGCTCCGGGGTGGTGAGCATGATGCGCACCAGGTCCGGTTGCCGCGCTAGGTGCCGGACCAGGGATTCGGCCAGTCTCGGCTCGGTCGGCGGCGGCTGCCGCCATGCGCTGTCCAGCATGCCGCGGACACGGACGTCGGCAAACAGGCGCGCTAGATCCCGAGCTGCCTCCTCGTCCAGCTCCGGCAGCAGCCGGCGAAGTGTCGGCGGGTCAACTGCAGCCGCGAACTCGGTGGGGCTGACCCCGGCCGCGAAGACCTCGTCCAAACTGCCCGCCCGCAGGAACGCCTGAGCCGAGTCACCTGCCGTCGGCTCATTCGGGCCAGGACCGGGTGCGCGCGTTGGTTTCGCCGCTCGTTCGAACGGCGCACCGGCCGGCTCGGCGTCCCGAGACGAGGACGAGGTCGCGGAACCCGGACCGTCCAACAGCAGGTGCATCCGGTTGATGTACGGGTCGCCGTGGCCGCCGTCGTCGCGTGCCGGCGGGTGGTCCGGCAGGTCGGGGCGTTCGCTGAACCGGCCCCGGGGCAGCCCGCCGAGCGGCATCGGTCGGCCGTCCCCGCCCAGCACCAGCGCGTCGATACCGATTACGTCGGGGTACAGCGGCCGGTCCCGGACGAGGCCGGTCTGGGGGTCGACGTAGAGCACCGTGCCGTTCTGGTTGAGCGCGACCCAGGCGTGCGAGCCGCCGTGCGCCCACTCGGTGATCAGGAACGCGTAGCTGCCGTGGCCGCCCAGCAGCAGTTGGTCGTGCAGGTTGGCGTACCCCCGCCGGGCCTCCGTTGGGTGTGGCTGTTCGCCTGCGGGCGGGGCGAGGAGCTGCTGGAAGCGTCCGCCGGTCACGTCCTCGACCCGGCCTGGACCGCCTGCCTCGCCCCGGATCGGCCGTCGGGTGTCACCGTCGAGGTAGCCGTCGAAGGTGCGGGGCGCGGACACCCGGGGTCGCCCGTGCACCCAAGTCTCGAACAACGACAGGGTGCAGTCCAGGCAGTTGATGCCCCGGGTGGCGTCGGCCCGGGGACCACCGTCGTTCAGCAGGCGGAACCAGCCGCCCCGGCGGGGGTCGGCGGTGCGGGTGACGGTGCCGTCCGGCGCGCGGGGCATCTGCCGTTCGACATCGACCTGGTGCAGGGCGAGTGGCGGTCGGAGCCCACCGGGCCGCCCGTACGGCCGGGAGTCGTCGATCGGCGGGGGCACGTCGTCGCCGGTGAGCACCGACCGGTCGACGGTCTCCACCGCGCCGAGGGCGAGTGCGCCCACGTCCTCGTTGGCCTGCCGGAAGTGGGTGTCGCCGATGTCCACGACACGGGGCGCCGTGGTGCCGGCCAGCACCGCGTCGGCCAGGTCATGACATTCGGCGTACGCGCGCATCTCGTCGTACGCGGTCCGCTGCCAGCCGTCGGCCCAGCTCGCGTGCCCGGCTTGGCGCAACTGTCGGGCGTAGCTGGCGTACTCGGCGGCCCGACGGTCGTGCTCGGCGGCCAGGTCGCGCAGCCGGCTGGCCTCGGCCTGCCGGCGGTTGTTCTCGAACCAGGTCCGCTGGGACTCGTAGTAGCCCTGGTAGCGGCGCCGCTCGACGGCGTCGGCCTCGGCGGCCCACCGGGCCGCGTACCAGTCGCTGCTCTCCGGTGCGGGCAGCGACGGGTCGTCGGAGGCCGCCACGTCGGCGGGGATCGGTGCGCGGCCGCGCGCCGGATGGGCGGGTACGCGGACGGGCGGGAGCGCCTCCCGCGTCCGGAAGCGCGATGGCACGGCGGACCGACCAACGGCGGAGCCGAGGGCCGTGCCGCCCCAGGCGCCGGACACCGACGTCCCGGGCGTGCCGACGGTGCTGGACGGCGCGCCGGCCGCCGGGGCGGTGTGTGCGACCGGCGGCGGACCGGTCACCGTCGGGGCGACCGCCACCGGGCCAGGCGCAACCGGCGGCGCCACACCGGTGACGCTCGGGGCGACCGCCACCGGGCCGGGCGCGACCGGCGGCGCCACACCGGTGACGCTCGGGGCCACCGCAGCTGGGGTGATGGGCGGGACCGGCGGCGCCACACCGGTGACGGTCGGGGTGACCGCAGTCGGGGTGGTGGCATGCGGGCTGGCCGGGACGGCGCCGGCTGCGGGTCCGCTGGCCGGATCGGGGGCCACCGGCGCGGCGACCGAGGAGAGCGCGGGATTGGCGGTCGCCGGGGAGAGCGTCGGATCTGTCGCGACCGGCGGCGACGGGCCGTTCCCGTCCGACGACGTGGATCGGGGCAGCCCACCCACGTCCGGCACGTTCAGGCCCGACTGCGTCGGCAGTTCGCCGCGCGGCGACGCGGGATGGTCCGGCGCCACGGGCGGCGCGACGGCCTCCGCCCCGGCCACCGCCGGCACCTGCGCCGGAACCGCCGGAGACGCAGCCACGGCGGTCGAAGCCAGGGCGGAGGAGGCCACCCCGGACGAGCCCGCTGCGGAAGGGCCCACCGCAGGGGAGCCGAACGTGGACGAGCCCGCGGCAGAAGGGCCCACCGCAGGAGAGCCGACCGCGGACGAGGCCGCCTCCGGAGGCGCCACCGCTGCGGACGCCTCCGGCGAGGCGCCGACCGGTGGAAGCGAGGGTCCCGCGAGCGAGGCACTGCCGAGTGCGGCGGCCTGCGCGTCGAGGCGGGCGTGCAACGCGCGGTCGGCCTGCCCGGTCGCCGAGCCGGTGGCCCCTGAGGCTGCGGCCCGCACGGCGTCCTCCACCGAGGTCAGGCCCTGGCCGGTGGCGAGGCTGGCGGCGCTCTCGGCGAGCACCTCGCCGGTCATCTCCCGGCCCAGGTGCTCGCCGACCCGCGCCGTGCGCCCGGTCGCGTGGCGGCCCAGGCCGGCCAGTGGTGCGACGGCCCCACCGGCCAGCCCGCCGACCGCCGATGCGCCGAGGTCGGTGAGGTCCACCCCGTGCGCCCGGCCGGTGGAGTTCTGGTACGCCTGGGTGGCGAGGGTGACCCCGGCCTCCTCCCCCGCCTCCTCCAGCCCTCCACGGGCGGCCCGCGTGGCGAGCCCGCGTACGCCGCCCCGCGCGACCTCCTTGGCCGCCCGCTCGCCGGCCTCCTTGAGCCCGTGCCGGAGGGACTTGCTGGCCAGTTGACCCATCAGTCGCTTGGCGATCTGTTGGATCAGCAGCCGGGTCGCGGTGATCGCCGCGCCCGCGGCCGGGGATGCGGCGCCGGCGGTGAGCAGTGCCGCCACGGCCACCGACAGCAGCTCGATGACCAGGATGCCCAGCTCGA
Organism: Micromonospora acroterricola; assembly: GCF_003172955.1. GTDB lineage: Bacteria > Actinomycetota > Actinomycetes > Mycobacteriales > Micromonosporaceae > Micromonospora > Micromonospora acroterricola. The sequence continues at coordinate 29,470 of NZ_QGKR01000224.1, forward strand.
TCCAGACTTCCAGCTTGGCGCCCTCGATGTCGCAGCCGCACTCCTCGACCAGCCGACCCAGGTCGGCGGTGACGGCGAGCAGCACCGGCAGTGGTGCGTCGTCGCCCTCGGCGATCCCCCGCCAGGCGGCCTCGAAGGCGGCGTCGACCATTCCGACACCGCCGTATCCGCTGCGGATCTCGGCGGCGGCCGCGGCGGCGTCGGTGTGCGGGCCGGCGAGCACGGCGGCAACCCCGTACCACCGGTCGGCGACGTCCCAGACGGCCCGCTCGTCGCCCTCCGGCCACTGGACGCCGACCGCCCAGTCGAGGGCCTCGTAGATCCAGCCGGGCACGTCCCAGGGTGCGTAGTCGAGGGGATGCGGAACCGGGCTGGGCAGCACGCTCATCCGGATCGCCGTCAGCGCTGGTCGGCGGCCCGGCCGAGCCGGGCGGCGCTGGTGCCGTCGGTGTGCACGCTCGCGTCGACCGCGCCGATGACGTCGGTGCCCAGTTCGGTGAGTCGGTGCCCGACGCCCGTCCAGGCCCGCAGCACGGTCTGCTCGATGCCCCGGTAGTTGCGCTCGAACGCGGCGCCGATGTCGTCGCGGCCCCACGGCCGGGCGCCGCTGGCGGCTTCGATCTCGCCGCCGTCCGCCGCGCGGCGGGCCGTCACCGCCTCGCCGGCGAGGGCCAGGTCGGCACCGCCGCGTCGAGCGCGGGACGGATCGAGCCAGAGCTGCCCGTCGGTCATGCCGACCCCTCGGGCCGCCGGAGCACGGCGTCGGCGCGGCCGAGCAGCGCGCCGTAATCGCCGCTGCGCAGGAACTCCGCCGATCCGGAGCCGGTGGGCATGCTGCCGGCCACCAGCTCATGGGTGGCCTCGGTGGCTGCGGCCGTGGCCGCGCGCACCGTCTCGGTGACCTTCCGACTCAGCGCCTCGGCGTCCCGCTCCCGGTAGACGGCCGAATCCAGCTCGACCGCGATGAGTTCGCCCCGGGCTCCGACGGTCGCGCTCACCTGCCCGTCGGCGGACCGCCGGGTCACCCGCAGCTCGGCGAGCCGCGTCCGTAGATCGTCCAAGTTGGACCTGAGCTGCTGGTACTGGCCGTAGACGTCGTCGAATCGGGCTCGTAGCTCGCGATTGGCGTCCCGGTCCACGCGTTCGCTCACCGCCGTTCCTCCCGTCACCGTCGGTAGGCCGAACCATACCGGCCGCCACCGATCCGTGTAGTCCGGTAGTTTCGGTGCGTGATCGACCGTCAACAGGCCGAGCAGCTCGCGGCCGTCTGGGCCCGCCGGGATTCGCTGCGCCTCGGCTACGAGTGCACGCCCACGGTCGACGAGTTCGACCTCGGTTACGTCATCCTGTCCACTGTGTCCACCCGGGAGCGGGCGGTCCCCGGCGACCTGCCGACCACCGTGGTCGACAAGGCGACCGGCGAGGTGACCACCTGGCCCCGCGTGCCGGCCCAGGTGGTGGCGGAGATGTACCGGCGCAGCCGGCCCGACGGTCCCACCGCTCCCCGCACCGTCGAGCCGGAGAGCCGGCTGCTGCGGGAGATCCACCGGCTACCGACCCCGGACACCGTCGCCCACCTGACCGTGGGAGGCCGGATCTGGACGGCTCAGGGCGCGAAGGGCGCCGTGCCGCTGCGCCACCATCCGCTCGTCCGGGCGTACCTGGACGGGTTGCCGGCCGGCGAGCTGGTTCGCGGGGGCGACGGGCACGCGGAGCTGATCGTCGTCTCCGACGTGCTGCACGAGTACGACCACCGCCGGGCCGCCGAGGGCATCGCCCCGATGGGTCCGGGCGAGGCGGCGACGCTGCTGGAGGACGCCCGGTTCGAGACCTTCCGGGTCCGTGAGCCGGGCGACCCGGCGGGCGGCAACGCCGACCGCCCCTGCGACTCGTGCGTCAACTTCCTCGTGCACGCCAACGTGCTGCCGATATCGCAGCGGGCCTTCTCCCAGCCCTGGCACCCGGAGGCCGCGCCCGACCCCGACCCGGGCCGCTTTCCGCCGGAGGTCGCCAACGCGCTGGTGGCGGCCGGTTGGCGACCGCACGTCGGGGACCAGCTGATGGCCGCCGCGGCCGTGCGGGACGTCACCGCCGTGCCGGGGCGGGCGCACCGGCACGAGGTCTTTCCCGCCGCCGTGGAGGCGCTGACCGCGTTTCCCAGCCTGGTCGGCGCCCGGCGTGGCCCGGGCGAGCAGGTGTGGATCTCGCGCTTCGACATCCGCCCGCACACCATCGCGCACACCGCCGACACGCTCGCCGACTTCGGCGCCGTGCTCGGGGTGCGGCTCTTCCCGATGGGCACCGAGCAGCAGGACAGCATCCTGGCGGTGGACGAGCGCGGCCGGGTCTTCGCGCTCGACCAGGCCGGTGAGTGGTTCCTCGGCGACACCATCGACGCCGCGCTGACCACGTTGCTGCTCGGCCGTGCGCCCGCCCGCGTCCGCGACGACGGCACCTGGCAGGCCGGCTAGAGCGCCAGCCCGGTCAGCACCATCACCCGCGGCTCGGTGTAGTCGTCCATCGCGCTACGCAGCCCCTCCCGGCCGACGCCGCTGCCCTTCACCCCGCCGTACGGCATCTGGTCCGCCCGGTAGGACGGCACGTCGCCGACGATGACCCCGCCCACCTCCAGCGACCGCGCGGCGGAGAAGGCCACGTCCAGGCGCCGGGTGAACACGCCGGCCTGCAACCCGTACGCCGAGTCGTTGACGGCCGTGAACGCGGCCTGGTCGTCGGCGACCGGGGCGACCACCAGCACCGGCCCGAACACCTCCTCGGCGACGACCTTGGCGTTCGCGGGCACGCCGGTGAGCACCGTCGGTGGGTAGGTGGCGCCGTCACGCTCGCCGCCCACCTCGATGGTGGCGCCGGCCGCGACCGCCTCGGCCACCCACGTCTCGACCCGGCGGGCCGCGTCCTCGGACACCATCGGCCCCACGTCCGTCAGCTCCGAGGTGGGGTCGCCGGTGCGCAGCGCGCGCACCGCCGCCACCAGCCGGGGCAGGAGGTCGGCGAAGAGCGCGTGGTGGACGTACACCCGCTGGACGGCGATGCACGACTGCCCGGCCTGGTAGTTGGCGAAGGTGGCGATCCGCTGGGCGGCGAAGGTCAGGTCCTCGTCCGCAGACCAGTCCGCGCAGATGACCGCCGCCGCGTTGCCGCCCAGCTCCAGCGTCACGTGCTTGTCGGGCGCCTGGCGGCGGATGGCCGCGCCGACCGGCCCGGACCCGGTGAACGACACCACCGGCAGCCGGGGGTCGGTGACCAGTTCGGCGGCGCGGTCGTTCGGCAGCGGCAGGACCGAGAACATGCCGGCCGGCAACTCGGTCTCGGCCAGCAGCTCGCCCAGCAGCAACGCGGACAGCGGCGTCGCCGGGGCCGGCTTGACGATGATGGGCGTGCCGACCGCGATGGCCGGCGCCACCTTGTGGGCGACCAGGTTGAGCGGAAAGTTGAACGGCGCGATGCCCAGCACCGGCCCCTTGGGCACTTGCCGCACCAGCGCGATTCGTCCACTGGCGGCCGGGTCGGTATCGAGGCGTTGCAGTTCCCCGGAGAACCTGCGGGCCTCCTCGGCGGCCCACCGGAAGGTGGAGACGGCCCGCCCGACCTCGGCGCGGGCCCACTTCACCGGCTTGCCGTTCTCGGCGGTGATGAGCGCCGCGACCTCCTTGGCGCGTTCGGCGAGCCGCCGGGACACGTGGTCCAGGGCGGCGGCGCGGGCGTGCGCGGGCAGGGCCGCGGCCTGCGCGGCCACTGCGGCCGCGGCGGCGACGGCGGCCTCGACCTGGTCGGCGGTGGCGAGGGTGGTACGCCCCACCGGCCGGCCGTCGTACGGGTGGTGGACGGTCAGCTCGCCCTCGCCGTGGGCGGGGCGGGACGCGACGAAGAAGGCTGCGGGCTCCACGCCGAGCAGCGTAGACGAGAGAGCAGCCGACGGAAACAGTCGCCGGAGCCCTTGTCTGCCGCGAATTCAGTAGCGAAGATGGCAGACAGATTGCGATAACCGCCGCAGAACCGCACCCCCGGCCCCCTCGGAGAGATCCAGTCATGAGTGACCAGCAGCAGCTGCGCAACTTCGTCAACGGCTCCTACGTCGACCCGGCCGACGGCGGCTACGCCGACCTGATCAACCCCTGCACCGGCGAGGTGTTCGCCCAGGCCCCGGTCTCCGGCGCCGCCGACGTCGACGCGGCGATGTCCGCCGCGGCCACCGCTTTCGAGAGCTGGCGGGAGGTGACCCCGGCCGAGCGGCAGAGGGCGCTGCTCAAGCTCGCCGACGCCGTGGAGGCCCGGGCGGCCGAGCTGGTCGACGCGGAGGTCCGCAACACCGGCAAGCCGCGCCAGCTCACCGCCGAGGAGGAGCTGCCACCGGCGGTGGACCAGTTCCGCTTCTTCGCCGGCGCCGCTCGGCTGCTGGAGGGGCGGTCGGCCGGGGAGTACATGGCCGGGCACACCTCGTACGTGCGGCGTGAGCCGATCGGTGTCTGCGCCCAGGTCACCCCGTGGAACTACCCGCTGATGATGGCGGTCTGGAAGATCGCCCCGGCGCTCGCCGCCGGCAACACGGTGGTGCTCAAGCCGTCGGACACGACGCCGGTGTCGACGCTGCTGCTCGCGGAGATCGCCGCGGAGTTCTTCCCACCGGGGGTGTTCAACGTGGTCTGCGGCGACCGAGACACCGGTCGTACCCTCGTCTCGCACCCGACCCCGCAGCTCGTGTCGATCACCGGCTCGACCCGCGCGGGCATGGAGGTCGCCGCCGCGGCGGCCCCCGACCTCAAGCGGACGCACCTGGAGCTGGGCGGCAAGGCCCCGGTCGTGCTCTTCGACGACGCGGATGTCGCGGCGGCGGCGGAGGCGATCGCGGTGGGCGGCTACTTCAACGCCGGGCAGGACTGCACGGCGGCCACCCGTGTGCTGGCCGGCCCCGGCATCCACGACGACTTCGTGGCGGCGCTCGCCGAGCAGGCCCGCTCGACGAAGACCGGCGCACCGGACGACGCTGACGTGCTCTACGGCCCGCTGAACAACGCCAACCAGCTCACCCGGGTCAGCGGCTTCGTCGACCGGCTTCCGGACCACGCGGCGATCCAGGCCGGCGGGTCGCGGCAGGGCGAGCGCGGCTACTTCTACGCGCCGACCGTGGTCTCCGGGCTGCGCCAGGCCGACGAGATCATCCAGGACGAGGTGTTCGGGCCGGTCATCACCGTGCAGCGGTTCTCCGACGAGGACGAGGCGGTGCGCTGGGCCAACGGCGTCGACTACGGCCTGTCGGCGTCGGTCTGGACGAAGGACCACGGCCGGGCGATGCGGATGACCCGCCGGCTGGACTTCGGCTGCGTCTGGGTGAACACCCACATCCCGTTCGTCTCGGAGATGCCGCACGGCGGGTTCAAGCACTCCGGGCACGGCAAGGACCTCTCGGTCTACAGCCTGGAGGACTACACCCGGATCAAGCACGTCATGCACAACATCGAGGGCTGACCCATGCCGAGTTCGGAGGAACTGCACAAGCGGCGCGGGGCGGCGGTTGCCCGGGGTGTCGGCAGCGTCGTCACGTCCTACGTGGACAGCGCCGGTGGCGGGACCATCACCGACGTCGACGGCCGGGAGTGGATCGACTTCGCCGCCGGCATCGCGGTGACCAGCGTCGGCAACTCCGCGCCGAAGGTGGTCGAGGCGGTACGGGCGCAGGTCGAGCGCTTCACCCACACCTGTTTCATGGTCGCGCCGTACGAGTCGTACGTGGCGGTGTGCGAGCAGCTCATCGCGCTGACGCCGGGCGGGTTCGAGAAGCGCTCGGCGCTGTTCAACTCGGGTGCCGAGGCGGTGGAGAACGCCGTCAAGATCGCCCGGCACGCCACCGGGCGGCCGGCGGTGGTGGTCTTCGACCACGCGTACCACGGCCGGACCAACCTGACCATGGCGTTGACCGCGAAGAACATGCCGTACAAGCACCGGTTCGGGCCGTTCGCCGGGGAGATCTACCGGGTGCCGATGTCGTACCCGCTGCGCGACGGCGGGCTTTCCGGCGCGGACGCGGCGGCGCGGGCGGTCGAGATGGTCGAGAAGCAGGTCGGCGCGGAGAACGTGGCCGCGCTGCTGATCGAGCCGATCCAGGGCGAGGGTGGTTTCGTGGTGCCCGCGCCGGGTTTCCTGCCGGCGCTGCGGGACTGGGCGACGGCGGCCGGGGTGGTGTTCGTCGCCGACGAGATCCAGACCGGCTTCTGCCGCACCGGCGACTGGTTCGCCTGCCAGCACGAGGGCGTAGAGCCCGACCTGGTCACCCTGGCCAAGGGCATCGCCGGCGGCCTGCCGCTGGCGGCGGTGACCGGCCGGGCCGAGCTGATGGACGCGGTGCACGTCGGCGGGTTGGGCGGCACGTACGGCGGCAACCCGATCGCCTGCGCCGCCGCGCTGGCGACCATCGAGACCATGCACGAGCTGGACCTGGCCGGCGCGGCCCGCCGGATCGAGGCCGTGCTGGCGCCCAGGCTGCGGGCCATCGCCGAGCGGGACCCCCGGATCGCCGAGGTACGCGGGCGGGGCGCGATGCTCGCCGTCGAGCTGGTGCAGCCGGGCACGCTCATCCCCGACCCGGTGGCCACGGCGGCGATCTCGGCCGCCTGCCACGCCGCCGGCCTGCTCACCCTGACCTGCGGCACGTACGGCAACGTGCTGCGCTTCCTGCCCCCGCTGGTGATCTCCGACGCCCACCTGACCCGGGGCGCCGACATCCTCGACGCCGCCTTCGGCTGAGCGAAGGAAGGGCCCCTTCGCGCGGAGGGGCCCTTCCTCACGGCGGTGTCAGCGCAGCACCTCGACCGTGTTGCGGCGGACGAGGTTCTTGCCCGGCTCCCGGATCTGCTCCATGGCGGCGCTGTTGAGCAGCACGCAACTGCCCGACGGACCGGTGACCGTCACCGTGGTGACCTTGTTGTTGTCCAGGTTGGTCACCCGCAGCCGGGTGCCCGCCGGGAACTGGCCGCTGGTCGCCGCCGGCGCTCCGCCCTCGGCGAAGAAGGTGATCGCCCCCGAGCAGGCCGAGCGGGGCGCCGGGCCGGGCGCTCCGGGAGAC
>NZ_QGKR01000229.1 GCF_003172955.1 Micromonospora acroterricola
GGCCGCCGCCGGTCGCCCCGGCGCCGATCACCCCGCCTCCGGTCGCGCCCGCTCCGGTCGCACCCGCAGCGGTCGCCGGCCCGCCGGTCTCCGCCCCGCCGGGGCGCGGCGAGCCACTCCCGAGCCGCATCGACGGTCCCACCAACCGGCCGGTCTCCTCGCCACCGCCCCCGCCGCCCGGGATCACCCCGATCGCACCGGCGCAGCGCGGCATGGTGCCGCCGGCCGAGGCGGGCGAGCCGTTCCGGCCGACGCTGACCACCGCCGCGATCAACAACGCGCGGGCCGAGCGGCAGCGGACGGTCATCCCGCCACGCCCCAAGACCAACGGCGAGCCGCGGCCGAGCCACCTTCAGCGTCCGGTCGACGAGGCGCCCACCGGCGGCTTCAGCGCCACCGACCTCAGCATCCCGGTGCCCACCCCCCGGCCGGGCCAGGAGTCGGCGCCGCCGGGCTCCCGGGCCAACTGGCCGCTGGTCAACAACCCGGAGGACCCGGCCGACAGCTCGGCCAACAATCCGGCCGCCTACTCGTACGGCGGCGGCCGTGGCATCGACGCGCCGACCGACCCGGGCCGGGCCGACGGCCGGGTCACCCCGCCCTGGCTGGCGGACGACCTGCCGCAGGAGCCGCCCATGCTGCGGCTCGTGGAGCCGCCACCGCTGGCGGACCGGGCGCTGCGCGAGGGGCTCAACCCGCCCAGCGACCCGCGCCTGGAGACGCCGCCACTGCGGCTGGTCGATCGGGAGCAGGCCGCCCGCAACGGGCGCCCCGCGCCCCGCGCCGAGCGTCCCGTCGAGCACCGGCCGTCCCCCCCGGTCGAGCACCGCCCGCCGCCGGTGGCGGACGAGGGCGACGGCGACCTGCTGATCTTCGCGCAGGCCAAGTCGGCCTGGTTCGTCGGGCAGCCCGAGGAGTCCGACCTGGACTGGTCGACCACGGCTGACACCGGGTGGCAGGCCGCCGAGCAGGCGGCCCGTCCCGCCGTGGGCGCCGAGACGACGGCCGGGCTGCCGAAGCGGGTGCCGCAGGCCAACCTGGTCCCGGGCTCGCCGTTGCGCGAGGAGCGTCCACTGCGGATAGTGCGTGACGCAGCGAGCCTCGCCGAGAACACCACCGGCTACTTCCGCGGCTGGCGTCGCGGGCAGGAGATCGGCGGGTTCGCCGTGGGCGGTCGGCCGGGTCGTGAGGCCGCCGGCGGCTGGGACTTCAGCCGTGATCACGGGGACCGCGACGACGACCGGGAGTACGAGTACCGCTCCGCCGGCTACCAGTCCTGACCACTCTCGTTCTGCGTCTTCCGCCGCCGTCAGCCTGTTGGCGCGGCGGCGGAAGCGCGTAGCGGCGGCAAGTCGTCCCGCGTGACCCGTCGGCAGGCCGCCTGAGAGCCTCCCAGCGGCCACGTCGGATGGTGCTGCCGGGAGTTCCCGCCCCGGTTGCCCTGAGACACGCACAGGCGTCCACAGGAGCCGGACGCCGCCCGGAAGCGACGCCGCCGCACGCCCCCACTCCGGAGAACGCAGAAGATCCTGAAAGGACCACCGCCCCCGGAGGGGCCGGATCCTTTCAGGATCTCTCAAGCGCACGCAACGGCCGCGTTGTCGGACCAGGACGCGGGGCACACGTGAACGCCGCCGGACAGCACCCAGCGCCCGGTGGCGGCCGGAGCCACCACCGGGCGACGATCGTCCCGGTCAGGCCGGGGCGACGGCGCGCGTACGGCGCATGGTGAGCACGTACTCGACCAGCGAGATCAGCACGTGCTTCGTCGACTCCCGGTTACGGGCGTCGCAGGCCACCACCGGCACGTCGCTCGAGATCGCCAGCGCGTCCCGAACGTCCTGCGGGTCGTGGTACTGCATACCGTCGAAGCAGTTGATGGCCACCAGGTACGGCAGCCGCCGGTGCTCGAAGAAGTCGATCGCCGCGAAGCAGTCGGCCAGCCGGCGAGTGTCCACCAGCACGACCGCGCCGATCGCGCCCCGAACCAGTTCGTCCCACATGAACCAGAATCGGGTCTGACCCGGCGTACCGAACAGGTACAGGATCAGGTCGCGGTCGATCGAGATCCGGCCGAAGTCCATGGCCACCGTGGTCGTCGTCTTGCCCGGCACCTGCCGGGTGTCGTCGACGCCCACGCCGGCCGAGGTCATGATGGCCTCGGTGGTCAGCGGCGTGATCTCCGAGACCGAGCCGACCAGCGTCGTCTTACCGACGCCGAATCCACCGGCGATAACGATCTTCGCCGACGTCACGCGCCCACTCGGGTTCGGCGGGCGGTGCGACATGTCAGAGCCTGCGAAGTCCACTCAGCACCCTCTCCAGCAGTTCAGTGCCCACCGCGTCGTCGGAGTCGTCCAGGATGGTCGGCTCGTGGACTGCGACCAGGCCGTCCGTCGCCATGTCGGCGATGAGCACCCGGGCCACACCGAGCGGGAGCTGCATCCGCGCCGCGATCTCGGCGAGCGATTGGACGCGTCCGTCACACAGCGCGGCGATGTACTGGTGTTCGCGGCCGCCGTTGCCATTGGCAGCGGCCCGACCGCGCACCGTCGTCTCGACGAGCGCCTCCAGCGCGATGTCGAGCCGGGGACGGGTACGACCGCGGGTCACGGCGTATGGACGGACCAACGCTCCGGTCGGTTCGTCACGATCGGCCATGTCGCCGCTCACCTCCTTCGTACCCGGCACCGGCTCCCACCGGTGAATCCCGTCGTTGTCGTCTTTTCAGTTACGCCGACCGTGGTCGGCGGGCGTCAGCCCAGCATGCCCGCGGCCGCACGCGGCTGCGGGGTCAGCGCGTCGCCCACCCGGTCGACCAGCAACGCCATCTCGTAGCCGACCTGCCCCACGTCCGAGCTGCGGGCGGCCAACACGGCGAAGGACGAGCCGTCCGAGATGGACATCAGGAACAGGAAGCCATTGTCCATCTCCACGACGGTCTGCAGCACCGCGCCTCCCTCGAAGCAGCGAGCCGCTCCCTGCGTGAGGCTGACCAGGCCGGACGCGATCGCGGCGAGCTGGTCGGCCCGGTCCCGCGGCAGATCCCGTGACGACGCGAGGAGCAGGCCGTCCGCCGAGACGGCGACCGCATGCGCGACACCGGGCACCCGGTCGGCGAAGTTGGCCAGCAGCCAACCAAGATCCTGCGTAGTTGTCATCCTTCTTGCTCCTTCTGCCCGCTCCCGGCCGCTGGGCCTGAGCCAGACTGCGAGGATTGCTGCCCTCCCGGAGTCGCCTCCGGGCTGGTCGGGTTGTCCGAGGTGCTACGCCCTCGCTGCACGCCCCGGTGGTAGGCGGAGAGCAGGCCACGGACCGCCTCCGGGGAACGCCGCTGGACCGAGGTGGTCGGCTTCTCCACCGCGCCCGGCACCAGCTGCGCCATCGGCTTGCGCTTCGGCAGACCGGTGGTGGTGGTCTCGCTCACCGGCGTCGCGCTGGCCGCTGCCGATGCGGCACGCCAGCCGTCGTCGGCGGCGGTCTGCCAGCCGTTGGTCTGCGATTGGGGCTGGCGGGTCGGCAGGCTCTCGGCGAGGCTGGGGCGAGCGCCCCCGCTCGCTGTCGACCCGTTGTCCCGCGGCGCTCCTCCGGCCGTCGGAGTGTCTGCCATCGGCGTGTTACCTGTCGTCCCGGGTGATGTCTTGTGGACCGCCCGACCGCTGGCGTCGACCGTCGCGAACTGCTGGGTCGCGGTGCCGCCACTCGCCGCCTGCTGGGCTGCGGGCGCCGCCTTGGCAGCCGCCGCAGCTTCCTCCGGACCCGGCCGACGGGTACGGAACCACGCCGACTCGAGCTCCCGGAAGATCGGCAGTTCCATGGTCTCGTCCGCGTACCGCTGACGGTTCTGGGCCTGCGGCTGCTGAGGTGCCGGCCGGCCCTGCGCCGGTGCCGCTGACACCGGGGCCGGGGTGGTCGGCGCCGGAGGCTGGGCCGCGGCGGCCGGCTGGTCGGCCGGTCGCTGCACCCGGGGCAGCTCCGTCGTCATGTCCAGGGCGGCGGCGAGCCGCTCGGGCACCGGCGGAGTAGCCGTCTCCCGGTCGCCGCCCGGCACCGGCGGCCAGGCCGGCGGCGCGGGAGCGCTGGGCGTCTGCGCGGGCGGGGCGGATCGGGGTGCGAAGCCGCTGAACGACTGGCCGGAGGCCGGCGGCGCCGAGTACGGCTGGCTCGCTGCCGGCGGGGCCGAGTACGGCTGACCGGCCGGCGGGGCCGAGTACGGCTGACCGGCCGGCGGCGCCGAGTACGGCTGACCGGCGGGCGGCGCCGAGTACGGCTGACCGGAGGCGGGAGCGGCCGAGACCGGCGGGCCGGCGTACGGCGCGCCCGAGTAGGGCTGCCCGGAGTACGGCTGGCCGGAGGCCGGCGAGGCGGAGACCGGCGCGCCGGAGTAGGGCTGCGCGGAGATCGGCGGCGCCGAGTACGGGTACGTTTCCGGGCTGCTGGGCAGCTGCCGCGGGATGGCCGGCTGCTGGCCGGTGGCCGGGGAGTCGTCGCCGGAGCGGCGCTGCGGCAGCGGGTCGATCGGCTGCCCGTTGGCCGTCCGCGGGGTGAACCCGTCGCCACCGTTCGTCCCGGCCGCACCGGTCAGGTCCGACCAGGCCGGCATCGAGCGGTACCCGCCGTTGTTGGCGGGCGTGCCGGCGCCGTTGCGGGACGCCGGGTCGAACGGGCGGCCGCCCAGGGTGACCTGGTTGCCGGACTCGCTCGGACGGGGGATGTTGCCCAGCGCGGGCAGCGCGCCGAACGCCGGCACCGGGCCGCCCTGCTGCGGACCGCCGGCCGCGGGCAGCGCCGGCGGCTGCTGCACCCGGCCGGAGAGCGCCCGGGGCACCAGCACCGAGGTCGGCAGGGTCACGTCGGCGACCGTGCCACGGTCCCCGCCGGGACGCAGCTCAACGCGGACGCCGTGCCGGGACGCCAGACGGGCGACCACGACCAGACCCATCATCCGGGACACGGCCACGTCCACCTGCGGCGGCGTGGCCAGGCGCTCGTTCAGCTCGTGCAGCTGGTCGTTGCTGATGCCGATGCCGCGGTCCTCGACGTACAGGGAGGTTCGGTCGCCGACCCGGCGGGCCTCGACCATCACCTGCGAGTCCGGAGGGGAGAACGCGGTGGCGTTGTCGAACAGCTCGGCGACGAGGTGCACGAGGTCGTTGACCGCGTGCGCGGCGACCTCGATGTCCCGGTCGATGACACCGAACTCGATCCGGGTGTAGTGCTCGACCTCGGACTGCGCGGCGCGCAGCACGTCGATGAGCGCGGCCGGCTCCCGCTGCACACGGGTGGAGTCCGCGCCGGCGAGCACCAGCAGGTTCTCGTCGTTGCGGCGCATCCGGGTGGCCAGGTGGTCGAGCTGGAACAGCTCGGCCAGCCGGTCCGGGTCCTCCTCGCCGCGCTCCAGCCGGTCGAGGTGCCCGATGAGGCGGTCGACCAGGATCTGCGAGCGGCGGGCCAGGTTGACGAACATGGTCGCGACGGAGGCACGCAGCGCCGCCTGCTCGGCGGCCGTGCGGACGGCCTCCAGGTGGACGGCGTTGAACGCCTCGGTCACCTGGCCGAACTCGTCCTTGCTGCGAACCGGCAGCGGCTCGGCGATCTGGTTGGCCAGCTGCACCGGGGAGAGCTGCCCGACGACCTGCGGGTCGCGGAGTCGGGCCACCGCCTGGGGCAGGCCGTACTGGGCGACGGAGAGGGCGCCCTGTCGCAGGTCGCGCAGCGAGCGGGCCATCGACCGGGCGACCAGGTAGGCGAAGAGAATGGCCAGCAGCAGCATGCTGAGCAGCAGGCCGGTCTCCAGGAACACCTGGCGCTGGACGTCCGAGCGCAGGTTGTCGGCCTCGGCGACCACGTCACCGTCGAGCTTCGTCTCGACCGTGCGGATCAGCTTGGCGTTGGCCGTCATGGCCGAGTCCCACTGGTCCGGGCCGAACGGCGCACCGCGCATGTCGCCGGTGGTGTTGCCGTCGATCCAGCCGGTGTAGTTCTGTGCCTCCCGGCGGTCACCGCCGGCGACCGTCTGGTCGTGGAACTTCGCCTCGTCGGGGCTGGCGACGGCCTTGAAGCTCTGCAGCGCCTGCTGCTGGCCGGTGCCGCTGGCGATGTAGTCGGTGCGCAGCACCGGGGTCATCCGCCGCTGCTCCGTGCCGAGCGCGCGGTGCACGACGACCCGGCGTACGGAGAGGAACTCCTTCTCCCGGGCGACCGCCGCGGCGGCTCGCATCCGGTCGCTCAGCTCGTTGTCACCGGCGAGCTGCGTGGCCGAGTCACGGATGGCGAGCAGGTCGTTGATCAGACCCTCGTACGCCTGGATGGTCTCGGTGAGCTTGAGCTTGCCGTTGAACACCTGGCTGCGGACACCGGGCAGATCCTTCAGGGTCTGGTCGATCCCGTCGAGCAGGCCTTCCAGGCTGCTCGGCAGGTCCTCGATCTCGGCCCGCTGCTGCAGGTAGGGGCCCTTCGCCTGGTCGACCCGGGAGTTCACCCGGTTGTAGGCCTCCTGGTACTGCGCAGCCGGCTGCGTCCCCCTGGCCCCGAGCAGCAGCACGGCGGTGGTCCGCTCATCCTGCAGCGTGTCGACCAGGTCACCGGAGTAGCTCGACAGATTGGCCAGGTCGCCGGCACGGTTGGCATTGTTGAGCGTCTGCAGGTGGTCGACCAGACCACTGGTGCCCACCACGACCGTGGCGATGGTCGGCACGATCATGATGAGACCGAGCTTGGACCAGATCGGCATGTCCCGGAGCCGGCTGGCCGGCCGGCGCAGCCGCGACAGGAAGGAGCCCGCCGTCTTTGGCCGTTTGCTCACGTCACCGCCCTCGCGATTACAGCTTGAACGCGTTGCCCCCGGGCAACGCCCAGCGTCCGACCCGGCGGGTCGGACCCCCGAGATTCCATCACGCCGCTCGGCAAGAAGAAAGCCCAGGTTGTCACCCGCCGAAGGTGTGATGAGATGTTGATGCGATTTGATAGCAGTCCGTCTGGCCGGAGTAACTGAAGGTAATGAAACATCCGCACCGCGTTGTCCTGCTCGCCGGCCCTTCTGGCTCCGGAAAGTCGTACATAGCGCAGCAAACCGGGTTGCCGGTGCTCTGCCTGGACGACTTCTACAAAGACGGCGATGACCCTACGTTGCCACGACGAAACGGCCAGGTGGATTGGGAATCACCCGAGTCGTGGGACGCCCTGACCGCAGTGGAAACGATTGCTCGACTGGCCCGCGAGGGTCGCGCCGATGTGCCGGTTTATGCGATCGGCGCGGATCGAAGGGTGGCCACCCGGCCATTTGATGTCGACGGATCGCCACTTTTCGTGGCCGAAGGGATCTTCGCCGCCGAGATCGTCGAGGAATGCCGTCGCCGCGGGCTGCTCGCTGGCGCGTACGCGCTGCGCCGACCGCGTGGGGCGACCTTCGTGCGCCGGCTGGCCCGCGACCTGTCCGAGCAGCGCAAGGCGCCCCGGGTGCTGGTCCGCCGCGGGGTGGCGCTGCTGCGCGCCGAGCCCGCGGTGCTGCGTCGGCAGACCGGGCTGGGCGCGGAGGCGGCCCGGGCCCGGGAGGTGCTGCGCCGCGTGGCCGGCCTGCTCGCCGGCCACCCGCACGGCTGACCCGTCAGGCCAGCAGCTTGGCGTACGCGGGCTTGATCACCTCATCGATGATCCGCAGCCGCTCGTCGAACGGGATGAAGGCGCTCTTCATCGCGTTGATGGTGAACCACTGCAACTCCCGCCAGCCGTAGCCGAACGTCTCCACCAGCAGCGCCATCTCCCGGGACATGGAGGTGCCGCTCATCAGCCGGTTGTCGGTGTTGACGGTGGCGCGGAACCGCAGGTCCCGCAGCAGGCCGATCGGGTGGTCGGCGATCGAGTCCACCGCTCCGGTCTGCACGTTCGACGACGGGCACAGCTCCAGCGGGATCCGCTTGTCCCGGACGTACGCGGCCAGGCGGCCGAGCACCGGCACCTCGCCGGGGGTGATGTCGTCCACGATGCGTACGCCGTGACCGAGCCGGTCCGCGCCGCACCACTGGATCGCCTGCCAGATCGACGGCAGGCCGAACGCCTCACCGGCGTGGATGGTGAAGTGGAAGTTCTCCCGCTGGAGGTACTCGAACGCGTCCAGGTGCCGGGTGGGCGGGAAACCCGCCTCGGCGCCGGCGATGTCGAAGCCGACCACCCCGGCGTCCCGGTGCCGTACGGCCAGCTCGGCGATCTCCTGTGAACGGGCCGCGTGCCGCATCGCGGTGAGCAGGGTGCCGACCCGGATGCTCAGGCCCGCCTCGACCGCCTGGGCGGTGCCCTCGGCGAAACCGGCCAGCACCGCCTCGACCACCTCGTCCAGGCTGAGGTCCTGCTCCAGGTGCTGCTCCGGGGCGAAGCGCACCTCGGCGTAGACCACACCGTCGGCGGCCAGGTCCAGCGCGCACTCGCGGGCCACCCGGCGCAGCGCCGGCGCGGTCTGCATGACCGCCACGGTGTGCGCGAACGTCTCCAGGTAGCGCTCCAGCGAGCCGGAGTCGGCAGCGTCGACGAACCAGCGCCCGAGCGCCACCGGGTCGGTGGTGGGCAGCTCGTGGCCGACCTCCGCGGCCAGCTCGACGATCGTCGCCGGCCGCAGACCGCCGTCGAGATGGTCGTGCAGCAGCGCCTTCGGGACCTTGACGATGTCCTCGTACCGGATAGTTGCGACCATGCTCAGACCCTAGTCAGCGGCCCCGGCGCACCGGGACGGGACCGGCCGGTGTCACGGCCGCCAGCCGTACACCCGGTGCACGTCGAGCCGGATCACGAGCCGCCCGTCGGCGACCATGGCGGCCCGGTAGTCCGCCCAGTCCGGGTGTTCGCCGCGAATCCGCCGGTAGACCTCGACCAGTTCGTCGACCGTCGCGTCGGCGGTGGCGGTGGCCGGCTCGGTGAGGGTCGCCGTCCCCTCGGCGACCGCGTACGCGCCACCGTCCGGCGTGGTCACGTGGAAGCTGGCTCGGGTGTCGCGACGCAGGTTGCGCACCTTCGCGCGGTCGCCGGTGGTGGAGCAGCGGATCAGCCCCGGCTCGGCCAGGTAGTCGAGGTTGGACAGCTGGGGACGACCGTCCCGGCGCAGCGTGACCAGCACCCCACGCCCCCGCGTGCCGAACAGTTCCCACAGCGAATTGGTTGACATGTCATCCAATCTAGGGACCGGATAGATGACATGTCAACCAAACGGCTAGACTCGACGCGTGGGCACCCGGTGGCTGGACGAGCGCGAGGACCGCGCCTGGCGCGGCTACCGCCGGATGCGCCGGCTGCTCGACCTGGAGCTGGCCCGGCAGCTGACCCAGGACGCCGGCCTCTCCGAGCCCGACTACGACGTGCTCTCCGACCTCTCCGAGACGCCGCGGGGGCGGCTGCGCCTCAGCGAACTGGCCGACCGGATGCTGTGGTCACGCAGCCGGCTCTCCCACCACCTGACCCGGATGCAGCAGCGCGGTCTGGTGACCCGCGAGGAGTGCGCCGACGACGCCCGGGGCTCGGTCGTCGTCCTGACCACGGCCGGGCGGCAGGCCATCGAGTCCGCCGCCCCCGGTCACGTGGCCGCCGTCCGCCGCCACCTCATCGATCTGCTCACCCCGGCGGAGGTCGACGCGCTCGGCGCGCTCAGCCACCGGGTGGTCGACCACCTCGCCGACCCCGATCTGCGGGCCACCCGCCCACAGCCGGAGGCCTGACGTGGACCCGCGCGTCCTCGACCGGCTGCGCTGCCCGGTCTGCGGCGAACCGCTGGCCGAGGTGACCACCGGCACCACGGCGGCGCTGCGCTGCCCGCGCCGGCACAGCTTCGACATCGCCCGACAGGGGTACGTGAACCTCCTCGCCGGTCGCGCCCCGCACGCCGGGGACAGCGCGGAGATGATGGCCGCCCGCGCCGACTTCCTCGCCGCCGGGCACTACGACCTGATCCCGGCCGCGCTCGCCGACGCCGCGAGCCAGGCCGTGCGGCACCTCCGGGAGACCCGGCCCGAGGCGGCGGTGCTCGACGCGTACCCCCTGGTGGTGGATGCCGGCGCCGGCACGGGCCGGTACCTCGGCGCGGTGCTGGCGGCGCTGCCGGACGCGGTGGGCCTGGCCCTGGACGTCTCCAAGCCGGCGCTGCGCCGCGCGGCCCGCGCGCATCCCCGGGCGGCCGCGGCCCTCGCCGACACCTGGCAGCGCCTGCCGCTCGCCGACGCCTCGACCGCCGTGCTGCTGAACGTCTTCGCCCCGCGCAACGGCCCGGAGTTCCACCGGGTGCTCGACCCGGCCGGCGCGCTGCTGGTGGTCACCCCCGCAGCCGACCACCTCACCGAACTGGTGGACGCCCTCGACCTGCTGCGGGTGGACCCGGACAAGGCCGACCGGGTGGCCGGCAGTCTCGGTGGGCACTTCACCCCGGTCGGCTCGGCGCTGCACCGGGCGGAGCTGACGCTGACCCGGCCGGAGGTGGCCACCCTGGTCGGGATGGGCCCCAGCGCCTGGCACACCGACCCGGCCGCCCTCGCCGCCCGGCTGGCCGCGCTACCCGAGCCGGTCCGGGTGACCGTGGCCATCCGGCTCGACGTCTCGCGACCCCGCTGAGTCAGGTGGAGAGGTCGACCTCTTCCCAACCGGGCGGCTCGTCGTGGTACGGCCCGCGCAGGATCACCGCCCACTCCAGCGCCCAGCGCCGCTGCCCGATGGCGTTCGCGTCGACCAGCCCGGGCAGCGACCGCCCGCTCCGCTCGGTCTCCAGGTACGCCCAGTCCAGGCAGTAGTGCAGATCGAGCAGGGCTGCCGCGTCGGCGGGGTGCTGCGGCGCGGTCAGGATCCTCGACCGCCAGCGCGGAAAGGTCTCCCCCTCGGCGATGTGCGGCAGCCGCTCCACCAACCGCTCGTCCACGGCCAGGGTCGGGTCGAGCTGCTTGCTCAGCCCGAGCACCCAGGCCAGGGCGTAGAGCGCGTCGTGGTGCAGCACGAAGGAGCGGTGGTCGCCCTTGCCGCCGATCACGAACTGCCACTCCGGCGGGGTCACCATCTCGACCAGGTGCGAGCCGAGCAGCCAGCTCATCGCCGCCTGCGGGGGCATCCCGAAGCAGCGGGCCAGGATCAGGTGCAGCACGGCGATGCGGGCCTCGATCTCCGCCGTGGGGCGCAACTCGATCTCGTCACCCGGCTCCCAGACCAGCGGGAACTGGGCCGGGGGCAACGGCAGATTCAGCCGGGACAGCTCGTCCAGGCTCGCCTCGCGCACCTCACGTGGGTTGGGGGCAGGTACGACGGTCACGGCGGAACTTCCTGTCTGCTCGCGACGGCTCAAGGCCGGCTGTCCCCCCTTGGCCTGCGAGAATAGCGCTCTCTGGTGACCGGCACCACGCCGCCCCGACCACCCGCCACGTCAGCTGATCCGCTCGATGACCAGCGGCGCCGGCGCCGGCGCGGTCGGCGCGATCCGCACCGCGCGGGCGGCCTCCGCTAGGGCCGCCGGGATCCGCGCCGGGTCCTCGGCGCGCAGCTCGTACAGGGCCTCGCCGGCCCGCACCGCATCGCCGGGCCGCTTGTGCAGCACCACCCCGGCCGGCACGCTGACCGGGTCCTCCTTGCGGGCCCGGCCCGCGCCGAGCCGCCAGGCCGCCACCCCCATGGCGTACGCGTCGACGGCCTCGACGTACCCGTCCTGCCCGGCGCGGACCACCTCGACCTCCGGGGCGACCGGCATCGGCGCGTCCGGGTCGCCGCCCTGCGCCCGGATCATCGCCCGCCAGGAGTCCATCGCCCGGCCGTCGCGCAGCGCCGCCGCCGGATCGGCGTCCGGCAGGCCGGCGGCGTCGAGCATCTCCCGCGCCAGGGCGAGCGTCAGCTCGACCACGTCGGCCGGCCCCCCACCGGCCAGCACCTCGACCGACTCGGTCACCTCGACGGCGTTGCCGATCGCCAGGCCGAGCGGCGTGGACATGTCGGTGAGCAGGGCCACCGTCCGCACGCCGTGCGCACCGCCCAGCTCGACCATGGTGCGGGCCAGCTCACGGGCCTGGTCGACGGACTTCATGAAGGCGCCCGAGCCGACCTTGACGTCGAGGACCAGCGCACCGGTGCCCTCGGCGATCTTCTTGCTCATGATCGAGCTGGCGATCAGGGGGATCGCCTCCACGGTGCCGGTCACGTCGCGCAGCGCGTACAGCTTGCGGTCGGCGGGGGCGAGCCCGGCGCCGGCCGCGCAGATCACCGCGCCGACCTCACCGAGCTGGCTGATGAACTCGTCGTTGCTCAGCGCCGCCCGCCAGCCCGGGATCGACTCCAACTTGTCCAGCGTGCCGCCGGTGTGCCCGAGGCCGCGCCCGCTCAACTGCGGCACGGCCGCGCCGCACGCCGCCACCAGCGGGGTGAGCGGAAGAGTGATCTTGTCGCCGACGCCGCCGGTGGAGTGTTTGTCGACCGTCGGCCGCCGCACCGCCGACAGGTCCAGCCGCTCCCCGCTGGCGATCATCGCGGCGGTCCAGCGGGCGATCTCCGGCCCGGTCATGCCGTTGAGCAGGATCGCCATGGCCAGCGCCGACATCTGCTCGTCGGCGACCACCCCCCGGGTGTACGCGTCCACCACCCAGTCGATCTGCGCGTCCGACAGCACACCCCCGTCCCGCTTCACGCGAATGACGTCAACGGCAGCAAAAGCACCACTCATCAGAAGTTCTTCCTAGTCGTAAGGCACCAACCGACCGACGGGCGTAGACCACCACGGCCTCCACCGACCGTGACCGACCCGCGGATCCTGACCACGACGGGCCGGGGCCGACCGTGCCCGGCGGAGGGATCAAGCCTGACCGCCCGGAGCCGGGCACGGTCGGCCACGGCCCCAAGCGCAACCAATAACAAAGATCAAGACCAGCGAACCGGGATCTCCAGAGGCGGCTCACCCTCACCAGCCCAGAAGATGGTGCCGGTCGCGTCGACCACCACCACCCGGGGCGATCGGGCCAAGCCCCACGTGATCGCCTCCGCCGGGTCGTCCCAGCTCGGCGCCTCCTCCAGCACGCCGGTCTCGGCGCCCGCGTCGTCCCCGGCGGACCGCTCCCAGTACGCCGTCCAGACCTGCTGCCCGGCGGACATGTCCGGGTGCACGAAGACCGTGCCACGCCCGCGCCAGGCCGCCAGCCGCTCCGGGACCACCGGCACCGGCGTCTCGCCGGTCACCGCCTCCAGGTCCTCCACGCCGAAGGCGTGCGGCAGCAGCTCGGCCATCCGCAGCGGGCGGCCCTTGGCCTCGACGAGGCAGTCCGGCCCGCCGTGCTCCCAGAGCAGCTGACGGCACCGGCCGCACGGCATCAGCGGCTCACCGGTGGCGTCGACGCAGGAGAGCGCGACGAGTCGACCGCCGCCGGTGGCGTGCAGGCTGGACACCACCCCGCACTCGGCGCAGAGCGTCACCCCGTACGCGGCGTTCTCCACGTTGCAGCCGACCACGACCCGGCCGTCGTCGACCAGGGCGGCCGCGCCGACCGGGAACGTCGAGTACGGCGCGTACGCGTGCCGCATCGCGTCCGTCGCGGCGGCGCGCAACCGCGCCCAGTCGATCTCAGTCATCCCATCATTCTGCCGCACCGCCATCGTGGCCTGCGGCGGGACCACCTCGGCCCCGCCGCGTCCACGTGCGGGCGTCAGCCCTTGACGTACGGCTTGCCGTCGGCGGCCGGCGCCCGGACCCGGCCGACCAGACCGGCCACCGCCAGGATCGTCGCCAGGTAGGGCAGCATGGCCAGGAACTGGCTGGGGATCGCGCTGTTGATCGCGCCCAGGTAGGTGGCGAGCTGGTCGGCGAAACCGAAGAAGAGCGCCGCGAGCAGCGCTCCGGTGGGGTTCCACCGGCCGAAGATCAGCGCGGCCAGCGCGATGAAGCCCTTGCCGCCGATCATGTTCTTGGTGAACGAGTAGAGCGCCAGCGTGTAGGACGCGCCACCGATGCCGGCGACCACGCCGGCGAGCAGCACGTTGCGGTACCGCACCCGCAGCACCTTGACGCCGAGCGTGTCGGCGGCGGTCGGGTGCTCACCGACCGAGCGGGTCCGCAGCCCCCACCGGGTACGGAACAGCCCGATGTGGATCACCAGCACCAGGAGCAGGCCGAGGTAGAGGAAGATGTTGCCGCGGAACAGCGCCGGCCCGAGCACCGGGATGTCCTCGAGCAGCGGGATGTTCCAGTTGCCGAAGCGGGGCGAGCTGTTGTACTTCGTCGCGTCGGTCTGCATCAACCGCTCGTAGAGGAAGCCGGTGACGCCGACCGCCAGCAGGTTCAGCACGATGCCGATGACCACCTGGTCGACCAGGTAGCGGATGGCGAAGACGGCCAGCAGCAGCGAGATGAACGCGCCGCCGATGGCTGCGGCGACCAGGCCCACCCAGACGTTGCCGGAGAGGCTGCCGAACAGGGCGCCGCTGAACGCGCCCATCAGCAACTGCCCCTCGATGGCCACGTTGACCACGCCGGACCGCTCGCACAGCACCCCGGCGAGCGCGCCGAAGATCAGTGGCAGGGCCAGGATGAAGGTGCCGCGGATGATGTTGACCAGCGGCATGAAGTTCTGCCCGGTCGGCGCGGCGGAGACCTGCCAGCAGAGGAAGGAGAGCACGAAGGCGACCAGCCCGACGCCGAGCACGGGAAGGAACCACCGCTTCGGCACCCCGGCGAGCAGGGCCGCGCCGGCGGCGATCGTGATGATCCCGAACAGGATCGCGCCGATCGTGCCGTTGATCTCCAACGCGGCGCCGGCCGCGTCGTCGCTGAGCGTGAACCGGGCCTGCTGGTCGGTGGCGAGCGCGCCGAAGAGCACGGCCGAGAGCAGGCCGAGCGCCAGCAGCACGAGGCCGACCTTGCGGTTCCGGGTCCAGAAGCCCTCGTCGACCGCAGCGACCGCGACGTCGGGGACAGCCATGGTGGACATCAGTTACCAGCCCTTCGCCAGGCTCGTCTGCAACCGGGCGGCCCGTGCGGCCCGGAGCTGGAAGATCGCTTTCACCAGGGCGGGTGCGGCGATGAAGATGACGATCAGCGCCTGGAGCACGGTCACCAGCTCCAGGGAGATCCCCGAGTACGACTGCATCCGGTTGCCGCCGGCCTGAAGCGCCCCGAACAGCAGCGCCGCCAGCAGCACCCCCCAGGGCTTCACCCGGCCGAGCAGCGCCACGAGGATGCCGTCGAAGCCGATCTGCGCGACCACCAGCGGGGTCAACGCGCTGGCGGTGGAGCCGAGGACCATGTTCGAGCCGCCGAGGCCGGCCAGGATCCCGGAGAAGACCATGATCAGGGTGTACGTCCGGGTGACGCTGATGCCGGCGGTGCGGGCGGCGTCCGGGTTGGCGCCGACGGCGCGCAGCTCGAAGCCGAGCGTGGAGCGGTTGAGCAGCCAGGCGACCGCCCAGGTGGCCAGCACGGCGAGCAGGATGCCGGCGTGCACCCGCAGGTTGTCGCCGAGGAGTCGGGGCAGCTGGGCGGAGGTGTCCACGGCCTTGCTGATCGCGTCGGTACGGGTCGGGTCCTGCACCCCGTTCTGCACGATGAGCCAGGTCAGGAAGTACGTGGCGATGTAGTTGAGCATGATCGTGTTGATCACCTCGTGCGCGCCGGTGCGGGCCTTGAGGATGCCGGGGATGAAGCCCCAGACCGCCCCGCCCAGGGCGCCGGCCAGCACCGCCACCAGCAGGTGCAGGCCGGGCGGCAGCGGCAGCAGGAAGCCGGCCAGCGCGGCCAGGATCACGCCGATGGTGGCCTGGCCCTGCGCGCCGATGTTGAACAGGCCGCCGCGGAAGGCCAGCGCCACCGCCAGGCCGGTGAAGACCAGCGGCGCCGTGTAGGTGAGCGTCTCGGAGATCGGCGCGAGCACCGCCTGCCAGCCGTTGTCGCCGTTCACCCAGCCGGAGAACGCCTCCGGGTCGAAGATCGAGCCCTTGAACAGGTTCGCGTACGCCTCGCTCACCAGCGTCCAGCTGGCGCTGAACGCGTCCGACGGACGGGCGGTGATGTACGAGAAGGTGGAGAGCACCTCCGGATCAGAAATGATCATCAGCACCGCGCCGACCACGATCGCGAGCACCAGCGACAGCAGGGTCACCGTGAAGGTGTTGGCCGCCCAGAGGTTGTCCAGGAACAGCCGGCCGAGGGTCGGCGTCGGCTTCGACTCCGGGGCCGACCGGCCCGGCCCGGTCGTCGGCTCGGCCTGTTCGGTGTTGCCGAGAGCGGTCTGCGCGGCCTGCGCCTCGCTCGCCGGTTCCTTGTCCGGCGAGCCGGACTGCGCGTTGGGGTCACTCATGCCGTCACTCCGCTTCGCTGCGTGACGCCATGAGGCACCAACGCCCTGTAACGATGATTCGCTCGCCG
This sequence comes from Micromonospora acroterricola, assembly GCF_003172955.1. Lineage (GTDB taxonomy): Bacteria > Actinomycetota > Actinomycetes > Mycobacteriales > Micromonosporaceae > Micromonospora > Micromonospora acroterricola. The sequence continues at coordinate 16,355 of NZ_QGKR01000229.1, forward strand.
ACGCTCGCTCATGCCTCGTCCTCGCTGGCGGGGCGTGCGTCGCTCGCCGGGCCCCCGTCGGTGGCCGTGCCGTCGGTCGGCGCGGCAACCGCACCACGCTCGGGAGCCGCGTCCGGGCTGATGCCCGCCATCAGCAGGCCGATCTCCTCGCGGGGGGTGTCCGGGCCGACGATGCCGATGATCCGACCCCGGTACATCACCGCGATCCGGTCGGCCAGCCCGATCACCTCGTCGAGCTCGCTGGAGACCACCATGACGGCGGTGCCGATGTCCCGCTCACGGATGATCCGGCTGTGGATGAACTCGATCGACCCGACGTCGACGCCGCGGGTCGGCTGGGCGGCGATGAAGAGCTTGAGCGGCCGGGACAGCTCCCGGGCCACGATCACCTTCTGCTGGTTGCCGCCGGAGAGGGTGCCCACCGGCGCGTCGGCCGACGAGGTGCGGACGTCGAACTGCTCGATCCGCTCCTTCGCGGACGCCGCGATCGCGTCCGGCTTGATCGCGAGCCCAGCGCCGAACGGCGGCCGGTCGTAGATGTCCAGCACGAGGTTCTCCGCGACGCTGAACTCCTTGACCAGGCCGTCCACGCTGCGGTCCTCGGGCACGTAGCCGACACCGGCGCGGAGCACCTTCTTGGTGGTCCAGCCGTCGATGCGGTCGCCGGCCAGGCTGACCGTGCCGGCGAGCACCGGGCGCAGGCCCATGATCGCCTCAATCAGCTCGGTCTGGCCGTTGCCCTGCACGCCCGCCACGCCGAGCACCTCGCCCGCGCGCACGGTCAGGTCCACGCCGTCGACCGCCCGGACCTGCCGGTCGTCGTCGACGACCAGCCCGGCCACCTCCAGCATCGGCTCGCGCGGCGTGGCCGGGGACTTCTCCACGGTGAGCCGGACGCTCCGCCCGACCATTAGCGCGGCCAGCTCGTCCCGGCTGGCCTCCGGGGAGGCGGTGCCGACGGTCTTTCCGCGCCGGATCACGGTGATCCGGTCGGCGATCGCCTTGACCTCGCCGAGCTTGTGGGTGATGAAGACGATCGACTTGCCGGCGGCCTTCAGCGACCGCATGACCGTCAGCAGTTCCTCGGTCTCCTGCGGGGTGAGCACCGCGGTCGGCTCGTCCAGGATGAGCAGGTCGACGTCGCGGGTGAGCGCCTTGACGATCTCGACCCGCTGCTGGATGCCGACCGGCAGGTCCTCGATCACGGCGTCCGGGTCGACCCGCAGGTTGTACCGCTCGGACACCTCGGCGACCTCGCGCCGGGCCCGCCGCCGGTCCAGGAAACCGGCGATGCCGCCCCGGACCTGCTCGGCGCCGAGCATGATGTTCTCGGCCACGGTGAAGACGGGCACCAGCATGAAGTGCTGGTGCACCATGCCGATCCCGGCCGCGATCGCGTCGGAGGGGCCCCTCAGCTTCAGCGGCTTGCCGTCGACCAGGATCTCGCCCTCGTCGGGCTGGTAGAGCCCGTAGAGCACGTTCATCAGGGTCGACTTGCCCGCGCCGTTCTCGCCGAGCAGGGCGTGGATCTCTCCAGGCTCCACCGTCAGATCGATGTGGTCGTTGGCGACCAGATCACCGAATCGCTTGGTGATGCCGCGCAGTTCGAGTCTCAGCGCAACCTCCTGGAGTGCGAGCGATGGTGCAGCGTAGCTGCTGGTGACCCGGCCGGACCGGCCCGGTCACCGAGGCGCGCGATCGGCCGCCCCGGCTCCACGGATGGTCACCCGCGGCGCCGGAGCGGCCGGATCGGTCGTACCTGTCTCCCGCCGGCCCCCCGATGATCTCACCGGAGGGTTCGGCCGGGCGTCACTTGGTCGGCTGGGCCTTCGAGGTGACGGTGATGGTGCCAGCGGAGATGTCCGCCTTGATCTTGTCGACCTCGGCCTTGAGCTCGGCCGGAACCTTGCTCTCGAAGTCGTGGTACGGGGCGATCGAGACGCCGTTGTTGGCCAGCGTGCCGACGAAGCCCGGGTTGGCCTGCAGCTTCTCGCCACCGGCGGCCTTGAGCACGGCCTCCTTGACGGCCTCGGGGATGTTCTTGACCACGGTGGTCACGATCGCCGAGCAGTCCGGGGTGCTCTCGCAGCCGTCCACGTCCACCCAGATGGTGTTGTACTTGCCGCCCGAGGCCTTCGCCGCCGACGTGGTGCCGAGGCCGGAGCCGCCGGCGACCGGCATGATGATGTCCGCGCCCTGGGCGACCAGCGCGTCGGAGACCTTCTTGCCCTCGTCCTGCTTGGCGAAGTCATTGGTGAAGGAGCCCTTCTGGGTCTCCTTGTTCCAGCCCAGCGCCTGGACGTTCTTCTTCTTGGTGGTGTTGTAGTACGCCACGCCGTCGACGAAGCCGTCCATGAAGATGGTCACCGGCGGGATCGGCAGGCCACCGTAGGTGCCCACCTTGCCGCTCTTGGAGAGCCCGGCGGCCAGGTAACCGGCCTGGAAGGCGGCCTGGGCGGTGTCGAACTGCATCGGGTAGACGTTGGCGTCACCCGGGTTGGCGTCGACGATGCCGAACACCTGGTTCGGGTTCGCCTTGGCGATCTTCGAGGTGGCGTTCTGCATCAGACCACCGACCGCCAGAATGAAGTTGCACTTCTGGTTGACGTACTGCGTCAGGTTCGGCTCGTAGTCGGCCTCGGCCTTCGACGCGACGTACTTGATGTCGATGTTGTCGTTGGCGGCCTTGGCCTCCTGCAGGCCCTTCCAGGCGGAGGTGTTGAACGACTTGTCGTCGATGCCGCCGACGTCGGTAACCATGCAGGCGCTGAACTTCTTGGCGCCACTGCCGGCGTTGTTGTCATCCTCGGGGGCCTCGCCACACGCGGCGGCGCTGAGCACGAGCCCACCCACCGCGAAGATCGAGGCGATCCGCATCCCACGCACCGAGCGCAAGACGTCTCCTTCCCATTGCACACCGCGCCTAGTGCGGTGGCAGCCCATCAGCCGACCTGCGGTGTGCCGCCGGCTGTCCCACGTTACGGACGGGAGCGTACGCCCGCGCCCACCCACCGGCCGACAATCGTGCACGACTGTTGAGCGCCTGTTACCCGCGTGTAACCCTTGCGTGGGGCAACTCACTCTTCGTGCTGGTAACCGACGACCCGAGGCGTCGTGAACGTCCGTTTTTCCGGGGCGGGCCCCTCCTCGGACGTTACCGCCAAAAGACCGCGACCGCCGCGTTGACCAGGGTCAGGCCGACGATCGCGAGGAAGTGGCCGCGGTTGACCACGTCCCGCTTCCGGGAGAAGAAGACCATGACGAAGATCAGCAGCGCGAGCACCAGCTTCGTCACAAGTTTCGCCGGCGCCGGCTCGTCGCCGTCGCGCAGCGGCGCGGCGAGGCCCAGCCCGGTCAGCAGACCGATCACCGAGCCCCACAGCATCGCGGGGTTGATGCGCAGCCGGCCGCTGACGTACTGGGCGATCGAGCCGCCGAGCAGCAGGGCGAACCCGATGAGATGGACATAGAGGAGGATCAGTCGGAGTGCTTCCACGCCGCCCATCCTCCCCTATCAACGACAGTTTGTAGTAGGGGGTGGCGCGGTCGGCGCGTCATGCCCGGCGCGACAGCGGTCACCACAGCCGCCAGACCTGGAAGGTGGGACCGTCGCCGGGCAGGGTCAGCACGCCGTCCGGGCCGGGTCGCAGCGCCGGGGCGCCGCCGTACACGTTCTCCCCCGCCGGCAGGCCGGCCAGCCGCACCGGCACGCCGGCCGCCCGCCGGGCCAGCACCAGCACCGTGCCGGTCGGCGCCTCGCGCAGGAAGACGAGCGTGTCCGGGTCGTGGTGCAGCCGGCGCAGGCCGCCGTGCCGCAGCGCCGGCTCGGCGTGGCGCAGCGATATCAACGCCCGGTACGCGGCGAGGGTGCGGGCGTCCCAGCTCCGCGGGCGGTGCCACGGCATCGGGGTACGCGAGGACTCCCCGTTAGTGCCGGTAAGGCCGAGTTCGTCCCCGGCGAAGATCATCGGGATGCCCGGCATGGTGGCGAGCAGGCCGGCGGCGACCTCCTGCCGGGCGGCGTCGCCGACCACCGTCCGGACCCGGGCCGAGTCGTGCGAGCCGAGCAGTTGCCAGGAGTGCGTGTACGCGCGCCAGGAGACCAGCGACCGGTAGGCGTCCATGGTCGCGAGCACCGCGTCGGCGTCCCGCCGTGGCACCCCGCCGGGGGTGCCGAGGAAGTTCGGCGCCGGTTGGTCGCCGTGCCGCAGCCAGGACCAGACCGGGTCGGTGAAGCCGACGTAGTTCATGGTGCCGTGCCAGCCGTCGCGGTCCAGGTCGCCGGTGTGGTCGTGCCCGTGCTCGGCCATCAGCAGGCCGTCCGGCCGGTCCTGGGCGACCACCGCACGCAGCAGCGCCGCCACCTCGTGGGTGTACGCGTCGGCGCCCCGCCGGCCGGTCATGTTCGCCACGTCCACCCGCCACCCGTCCAGCCGGTACGGCGGGCGAAGCCAGCGGCGCAGCACCGCGTCGTCCGCAGTGGCGAAACGGCGGCGCAGCTCGGCGCTCCCCCAGTTGAGCTTCGGCAGCGACTTCACCCCGTTCCAGGACTCGTAGTCCCCGGTGATCTCGTCGAAGTAGTACATCTCCCGCTCGGGGGCCCGCACGTCGGACGAGGCGGCGGTGAACCAGTCGTGCGCGTCGCCGGTGTGGTTGCTGGTGATGTCGCCGAGCAGCCGCCAGCCGCGGGCCCGTACCGCGTCGGCGAGCCGTGCCAGCGCGGCGTCCCCGCCGAGCAGCGGATCGACCCGGTCGAAGCTGGCCGCGTCGTAGCGGTGGTTGGAGCGAGCCGGGAAGATCGGTGTCAGGTAGACGGTGTTCACCCCGAGCCGGTCCAGGTGGTCCAGCCGTTCGACGATGCCGTCCAGGTCGCCGCCGTAGAGCTGGTACGGCGTCTCCGGGCCACGCCCGATCACCGGGGTGTCCCAGTCGCACGGGATCGCCCAGTTCGGCAGCGGTCGGCTGCCCGCGCCGGCCGAGCGGGCGAACCGGTCCGGGAAGATCTGGTAGATCACCGCGTCCCGCGCCCAGGCCGGTGGCGGTGCGTGGGTGACCAGCTTGAAGTCCCCGTGGTCGGGCACGTCGTGGTCGACCAGCCCGGCGGCGGTCAGCCATCGAGGACTGCGCCGCCCGGAGAGCAGGAACCGGTAGTTGCTCACCGGGTTACGGGCCGGCACCTCGGCCCGCCACCAGACGTCCCCGCCCTCGACCCGGTCCACGGTGGCCTCCCGGAAACGGGGCTCACCGTCGCCGGTGGTGCGTACGTGGACCTGGTCGACGTCAGCTCCGACCGGCGTCCGGACGAAGACGTCGACCTTCTCCCCCAGCGTCGGCTCCTGCTGCGGGACGTAGGTGGCGGATCCGTCGTGGTGCGGCTGCGCCGTGCTCATCCCTTGACCGCGCCGGCGGTCAGCCCGGAGACGATGTAGCGCTGGAGGAGTTGGAACACCAGCACGGTGGGGATCGCGGTGAGCAGGGTGCCGGCGGCGAAGATGCCGAAGTTGTTGTTGCGCTCGTTGCCCTGCAACAGGCCGTACATGCCGACCGCGAGGGTCTTCGAGTCGCTGCTGGTGAGGAACACGTTGGCCATCAGGAACTCGTTGATGGTGCCGATGAACGCCAGCAGCCCGGTCACCGCCAGGATCGGCGCCACCAGCGGCAGCATGATGCGGAAGAAGACCTGGGCGTGCGAGGCCCCGTCCATCGTCGCCGACTCGTCCAGCTCCCGGGGCAGGGTGTCGAAGAAGCCCTTCATCAGCCAGGTGTTCACGCCGAGCGCGCCACCCATGTAGAGCAGCAGCAGCCCCCAGGGGGTGTTGAAGCCGATCGACGGCCACAGGTCGGTGATCGTGCCGAAGATCAGGTAGATCGCCACGATCGCCAGGAACTGCGGAAACATCTGGATCAACAGCAGCGAGAGCAGCCCCACCCGGCGGCCGCGGAACCGCATCCGGGAGAAGGCGTACGCGGCCAGCGCGGAGAGGAACACCGACGCGAACGAGGCCACCCCGGCGATCAGCAGCGAGTTGAGGAACCACCGCTCGAAGGCGGTCCGCTCGAACAGCCCGCCGAAGTTGCCGAGCGACACCCCGCCGGTCGGCACCAGCTCGGTGGTGGAGAGCGTGCCGAGCGGGTTGAGCGCGGCGGAGAGCACGAACACGATCGGGAAGAGGCTGAACAGCACGGCGAGCACGGCGACCAGGTGCCGCCAGCCGACCTGGGCGAACCAGCGGTTGCGCCGCCGGCCGGTGACGTTGCGGTTGGTCGCGGGCGGGCGGCCCGCCGTGTCGCCGGTCCGCGCGGCCCCGGTGAGCGTGGTCACGAGTACACCTCCTCCTGCTTGCGGGTCCGCCGGAAGCTGACCGTGGAGACCACCGCGACGATGGCGAAGATGAACAGCGAGATGGCGGCGGCGAAGCCGAACTCCGCGCCCTGTCCGCCGAAGGCCAGCCGGTAGGTGTACGTGATCAGCAGGTCGGTGGCGCCGTTCGTCGGGTTGTCGGCCGGGAACGGCGCGCCCTCGGTGGTCAGGTAGATCGCGTTGAAGTTGTTGAAGTTGTACGCGAACGACGAGATCAGCAGCGGGGAGAGAGCGACCAGCAGCAGCGGCAGGGTGACCGCGCGGAAGGACTGCCAGGGCGAGGCCCCGTCGACCGAGGTCGCCTCGGTCAGCTCGCGCGGGATGGCCTGCAACGCGCCGGTCGCCACCAGGAACATGTACGGGTAGCCGAGCCAGAGCTGCACCAGGATGACCGCGAAACGCGCCGTCCACGGCTGCCCGAACCAGTCCACGTCCAGCCCGAAGAGGTTGTTGATCAGGCCGAAGTCGGCGTTGAACATGTCACGCCACGCCAGCAGCATCGCGAACGACGGCATGGCGTACGGCAGGACCAGCAGCAAGCGGTAGAGGTTGGTGCCGCGCATCCGGGGCGAGTGCAGCACGAGCGCGATCAGCATGCCGAGCAGGAACGTGCCGCCGGTGGAGCCGATGGCGAAGGCGAAGTTCCAGATCAGGGTGCCGAGGAACGGCCCGGAGATGGTCTCGTCGGTCAGCACCCGGGTGAAGTTGCTCAGCCCGACGTTGACCTTCCAGCCCTGGGTGAGCCGCTCGCCGTCGGCGGCGACGAACGCGCCCACCTCGTCGTTGGCGGTCCAGGTCTGCCCCGTCCCGGTGTCTCGGACACAGTCGCAGCCAACCTCGTACGCCCGCACCGCCTTGCCCTCGTAGGCGCGGGACAGGCCGCTGGAGCGCAGGGCGCCGCCGGCGGTGGGCACCACCAGGTCGGTGATCTCCTTGCTGCGGGCGCTGGCCTGGCCGAAGTTCAGCACCGTGTAGCCGTCGGCGGCGGTGACCTTGCCGCCCGGGGCGACCGTGACGTCGGCGGCGTCGAGCCGCCGCAGCCCGTCGGTGTCACCGGCGGACACCGTGCCGGTGGCGGGGTCGGTGACCAGGAAGACCAGCGGTCCGGTGGACGGGTCACCCTTGGTGGCGATCGACAGGGCGTACTCGGCGGAGCCGGGCACCTGGGTGACCGAGGAGGACTGGATCGCGACGATCGCCTCGTCCTTGCTGCCCCGGTGCCCGTCGCCGAAGTTGGTGAAGGCGGTGCTGGCCGTGTACAGCACCGGGAAGACCTGGAAGGCGATCAGGAACAGGGTGCCCGGGACCAGGTACTTGGCCGGGATGTGCCGGCGGGTGAGGTAGAGGTAGAACAGTGCGGCGGTGGTCGCCGCCAGCAGGGCCAGGCCGGCCCACTTCCGGCCGTCGATGAGCGGGAAGGCCGCCCAGACCGCGACACCGGCGGTCAGGCCGAGCAGGAGCACCTTGCCGGCGAGGCCGGTCAGGGTGATCGGCGCGTGGTCACGCGCGGCACGGGAGCCGACGGGCCCCCGGCCCGGGGCCTGCGTGGCAGACCCCGGGCCGGACAGCGGCGTACTCATTACTTGATCTGGCCGGAGATGGTCTTGCCGGCGGCGGTGATGGTGCTGGTCGGGTCGGCGCCCCCGATGACGGCGGCCTCGGCCTTGCCGAACGGGTCCCAGATCGCGGCCATGGCCGGGATGGCCGGGAGCACCTGGCCGTTCCTGCCGGCCTCCTGGAACTTGGCGAGGTCCGGGTCACTGCCCTTGACCTGGTCGAGAGCGGCGGTCAGCGCCGGCGGCCGGGGCTCGGCGTTGTACAGCGCGACAGCCAGCTCGGGGGTCGTGGTGTAGTTGGCCACGAACTCCTGGGCCAGCGCCTTGTTCTTGCCCTTCGCGGCGACGTAGAACGCCTGCACACCCACGAACGGCTGGGCCTCCTTGCCGCCTGCGAAGCCGGGGATGGCGGAGATGTCGTACCTGATGGAGGCCTTCTTGACGTCGGCCACCGCCCACGGGCCGGAGATTAGGTAGGCGCACTTCTTGCCGGTGAAGGTGGCGATCGAGTTGGTGTCCGAGATGGAGCGCTTGAGCACGCCCGCGCCCTTCTCGCCCAGCGCGCCGATCTTCTTGAACGCCTCGACCGACGCGGGCTTGCCCACGCCGAGGTCCTTCGGGTCGTAGTCGCCGTTGGCGCCGGTGCCGAAGAGGTAGCCGCCGGCCGAGGTGTACAGCGGGTAGATGTGGTACGCGTCGCCGTTCTGGCCGACCTGGAGGCAGAGCGTCTCGGTGGCCTTCTTCGACGCCTTGAGCTGCTTGCCGGTGGCGACCAGGTCCTCAATGGTCTTCGGCGCCTCGGGGGCCAGCTCGGTGTTGCGGATCAGCGCCAGGTTCTCCTGCGCGTACGGCACGCCGTAGAGCTGTCCGTTGAAGGTGACCGCCTTGATGGCGGTCTCGTTGAAGCCGCTCTTCTGCTCGGCCGACAGCTGCACGGGGTCGATGGCGCCGTTCTGGACCAGGTTGCCGATCCAGTCGTGCGCGCCGACCACCACGTCGGGGCCGCTGCCCTGCTGCGACGCGGTGACGAAGTTGGTCTGCAGGTCCTTGCTGACGGCCTGGACCTCGACGGTGACGCCGTTCTCCTGGCCGAACTTCTCGGCGAACGGCTTCAGGGCGGCGGTCCGCTTGTCGTCCGCCCAGATCACCAGTTTGCCGCCGGCGGCCTTGGGGGACTCCTTCGCGGCCGGCTCGTCGCTGTCGCCACCACAGCCGGAGGCGGCGAGCGCCAGGGCGAAGAGGGCGACCACACCCGCGGTACGGATGCGCATCGGTACTCCTGTCGTCATGGCGGGTCCGCCGGGGGAAGGGTGGCCCGCCAGTGGGAAGCTCTGGAAGTTCTTGCCAACCGGCGCATCGATGCTGCGCCGCTGCTCTCGCATGTTGCGGGGACGTTAGCAAGAGGTTGCAGATAATGGAAGGGCTTGCAGAGCGCCCCGCAAGAACTTGCCGGTGGGCTAAAGTGCCGCCATGCGCGCTCGACTGTCCGACATCGCCCAGCAGGCCGAAGTCAGCGAGGCCACGGTGTCGCGGGTGCTCAACGACCGCCCCGGCGTGGCCGCGGAGACCCGGCAGGCCGTCCTCACCGCCCTCGACGTGCTCGGCTACGAGCGCCCCGCCCGGCTGCGCAAGCGCAGCGCCGGGCTGGTCGGCCTGGTGGTGCCGGAGCTGGACAACCCGATCTTCCCCGCCTTCGCCCAGGTCATCGAGTCGACGCTGGCGCAGAGCGGGTTCACCCCGGTGCTCTGCACCCAGACCGCCGGCGGCGTCACCGAGGACGAGTACGTCGAGATGCTGCTCGACCGGCAGGTCTCCGGGATCGTCTTCGTCTCCGGCCTGCACGCCGACACCGCCGCCAACCACGACCGCTACCGGGCACTGCTCGCCCGGCCGCTGCCCGTCGTGATGATCAACGGGTACGTGCCCGGCATCGGCGCGCCCTTCGTCTCCTGCGACGACCGGGAGGCCGCCGAGCTGGCGGTGGCCCACCTGGTCGCGCTCGGCCACCGCCGGATCGGCCTGATCACCGGCCCGGACCGGTTCGTTCCGGTCCAGCGCAAGGTCGCCGGCTGGCGCTCCGCGATGACCCGCCTGGCCGGCGTCGCCGAGGCCGACCTGGGCCCCCTGGCCGAGCTGTCGCTGTTCGGTGTGGAGGGTGGCGAGGCCGCGGCCGGCAGGCTGCTGGACCGGGGGGTGACCGGCATGGTGTGCGGCTCGGACCTGATGGCGCTCGGCGCGATCCGGGCCGCCCGCCAGCGCGGGCTGACCGTTCCCGGCGACCTCTCCGTGGTCGGCTACGACGACTCGCCGCTGATGGCCTTCACCGACCCGCCCCTGACCACCATGCGGCAGCCCGTGATCGCGATGGCGGTGGCCGCCGTCCGGGCCCTGGTCGACGAGATCAACGGGCACGGCGCACCGCACTCGGAGTACCTGTTCCGCCCCGAGCTGGTCGTGCGCGGCTCCACCGCGGTCGCGCCGGCCGGGTCGAACCGGCGCCGGCCGGGCTCGTCGGCGCTGGCCGTCTCCGCCTGAACGCCGCCGCAACCGACGTCACGAGCGCGGGCGCACCGTCGCTCGCCGCCAACTGCGACAGCAAGGGCGGTCATACCTTGCGCAAGAACTGCTTGACTCTTGCAGCGCCCGGCCGGCATATTGCTCAGACACCCGCGCGGGCCACCGGGCGCACCGCGCCGGGTGCCACCGCACCGGGCCCGAGACAGACGGGGAACGCCGACCGATGACCGCCAGCACCGCCACTCCGCCCCGCCCCGCCGACGACGACTGGTGGCGCTCCGCGGTCGTCTACCAGGTCTACGTCCGCAGCTTCGCCGACAGCGACGGCGACGGCACGGGCGACCTCCAGGGCATCCGGCAGCGCCTGCCGTACCTGCGCGACCTCGGGGTGGACGCGCTCTGGCTGACCCCCTTCTACACCTCCCCCATGGTCGACGGCGGGTACGACGTCGCCGACTACCGGGACGTCGACCCGATGTTCGGCACCCTCGCCGACTTCGACGCGATGATCACCGACGCACACACCCTCGGCCTGCGGATCATCGTCGACCTGGTGCCCAACCACACCTCCAGCGCGCACCGCTGGTTCACCGCCGCCCTCGCGGCCGGCCCCGGCTCGCCGGAGCGGGCCCGCTACCTCTTCGCCGAGGGCCGGGGCGCGCACGGCGAGCAGCCGCCGAACGACTGGGAGAGCATCTTCGGTGGTCCAGCCTGGACCCGGGTCGCGGACGGCGAGTGGTACCTGCACCTGTTCGACCCGGCCCAGCCGGACCTGAACTGGCGCCACCCCGAGGTCCGCGCCGAGTTCGAGGACGTGCTGCGGTTCTGGCTCGACCGGGGAGTGGACGGCTTCCGGATCGACGTGGCCCACGGCATGATCAAGGCCGAGGGGCTGCCGGACGTCGGCTTCAGCACCACGACCACCGGCCAGCGCCAGGTCGAGCTGCTGGGCAAGGGCCGGCTGCCCTACTTCGACCAGGACGAGGTGCACGAGATCTACCGCGCCTGGCGGCCCATCCTGGACAGCTACCCCGGTGGCCGGATGGCGGTCGCCGAGGCGTGGGCCGAGACCCCGCAGCGGCTGGCCCGCTACATCGGCCCGGACGAGCTGCACCAGGCCTTCAGCTTCGACTTCCTCGACGCCACCTGGTCGGCCGACTCGTTCCGCAAGGTGATCGACACCGCGCTGGCCGAGTCGACCGTGGTCGGTGCGCCCACCACCTGGGTGCTGTCCAACCACGACAAGCAGCGGCACGTCACCCGCTACGGCGACGGCGACGAGGGCCTGCGCCGCGCCCGCGCCGCCAGCCTGCTGATGCTCGCCCTGCCCGGCTGCGCCTACCTCTACCAGGGCGAGGAGCTGGGCCTGCCCGAGGTGCTCGACCTGCCCGACGAGCTGCGCCAGGACCCGGCGTTCCTGCGCACCGGCGAGAGTCGGGACGGCTGCCGGGTGCCCATCCCGTGGAGCGGCGAGCTTGCCCCGTACGGCTTCGGCCCGGCCGGCAGCGAGCTGAGCTGGCTGCCCGCGCCGGCGACCTGGCGGGCCCTGTCGGTCACCGCGCAGACCGGCGTGCCCGGCTCGACGCTCGAGCTGTACCGGGCCGCGCTGCGGATCCGGCACACGCACCCGGCGCTGGGCGTCGACGCCGGTGGCGTGACCTGGCTGGAGAGCGGGCCGGGCGTGCTCGCCTTCTCCCGCACCGCCGGCCCGAGCGTGCTGACCTGCGTGGTCAACCTCAGCGGCGCACCGGTCCTGATCGAGGGGTACGGCGAACCGCTCGTCGCCAGCGAGGCGCTCACCGGGCAGGACGCCGGCCACCTGCTGCCGGTCGACGCGGCAGCCTGGTTGGAACGGCGCTGAGCGGGTAACCCCTCAGCGACCTGGTCGTCCGTCGTGCCCCGCGCCAACGGGCGACTGGGCTACCGGCCCCTTGTGGTGGGGGGTGAGGTGCACCGGCGCCACGTGGAGTCCGCTCCGCGCGGCGCCGGTGTCCGTCCGCGCCGAGGTGTACTCCGTCGCTGGCGCGGGTACCGCACAGGCCATCCGCGCAGTGGAGGTGACCCCCATGGTCGTACGGATGGCCCAGTGCACGGTCGACGTCGAGGACGTGGACCTGATGGTCGCGTTCTGGTCGGCGGCCCTCGGCTACGAGATCGAGCAGGGCGACGACGGCAGCGCCAAGCTCTGGCCGCCGGGCCAGCCGTCCGCCATGGCGCCCACCGTCTGGTTGCAGGGCTCCGGCACGACCAAGCGGGGCAAGAACCGGTTGCACCTCGACCTGGTCGCCGACGGTGACCCGCAGGCCGAGGTACGGCGGCTGATCGGGCTCGGCGCCCGGCACGTCGACGTGGGACAGAGCGGGACCGAGCAGTTCACGGTGCTCGCCGACCCCGAGGGCAACGAGTTCTGTGTGCTGGACGCCGCACCCACCCGCTGACCGCACCGGCATCGTGGGCTCCCCTCCGCCGGCGCCGCTCACTTCGCGGTGAGCAGCGCCGCGATCCGGGTGAAGCCGGCGCGTACCTCGGCCTCGTCCGGCGGCTCCGAGGGCTCGCCGTGGCCCGCCTCGTCCGCCGCGGCGTCCAACTCCTCGTCGATCACGTCCTCGAAGTCGCCGTACAGGTCCGCCCCCTCGACCTTGCTGGCCTCATCCTCGGCGGCGACCTGCGCGGCGGCGATCTCGCTGCGGATCTCGTCGGCCGACAGCGCCGGCAGCAGCGGCTCCACCACGGCCATCAGCTGCTCGTCGGCCACCACCGCCTCAGCCAGCGCCAACGCGTGCGGCCGCTCGTACGGCCCGCAGACCACCGGCTCCCAGTCGTCAAGGTCGCCGAGCGGCCCGAAGGTGATGATCCACGGCAGGCCGAGCATCGGCGAGTCGGCCGGCAGGTCCAGTGTCATGAGTGCGCCCACCGGCTCATTCTGGTCCGCCAACGCGAGCGCGGATGCCGTTCTTCTCAGTTACCGCCCGATCAGGGGCCGGTCAGCCGGGGCGGGCGGCGTCCAGGGCGGCGCGGACCAGGGCGAGCGCGGTGGCGGGCGGCACACCGAGCCGGGCCGCCTCGGCCGCGTAGCCGACCGCCGCCCGGTGCAGCCGGTCGACGGCGTCGTCCCGGCCGGGGGCGACGAAGGTGCCGTTGCGCCCCCGGGTCTCCAGCAGCCCCGCCGCCTCCAGCTCCCGGTACGCCCGGGCCACCGTGTTCGCCGCCAGCCGCAGGTCGGCGGCGAGCTGCCGGACGGTGGGCAGACGGCTGCCCACCGGCAACCGGCCGTCGCCGACCAGCTCGGCGAGCTGCCCGCGCACCTGCTCGTAGGGCGGCACCGACGAGTCCGGGTCGACCGAGATCAGCACCTGCACATCTTCCGCCATCAGCCCGCGCCGCCCGGTGTGCCGGGGTCGGTGTCCTCGTCGAGTTTCGCCGGCGGCGCGCCCTCCGCCAGGTCCACCACCCGCCCGCGCGGGCTGGTCGCGAGGAGCGCCGCCCCGAACAGCACGAGCTGGTTGAGCAGATAGAGGTAGAGCAGCAGGCCGACGGCGCCAGCCACCACGGTGTACGCCGGGTTCCGCTCGGTACGCACGACGTAGTACCGCCCGACCGTGTTGAGCAGCGTGATGCCGATGGCGACCAGCACCACCACCGGGCGCAGCCGGGACCGGCTCATCCGCAGCCGGGGCACCGCGAGCAGCAGCGCGGTGGCGAGCACCCCGTTGATGAGCACGCTGAGCACGGCGCTGATCGTGGTGAGCCCGACCGAGCCGGTGCTGCGCAGCAGGAAGCGCAGCAGCGACTCCAGCGCGTCCACCGCCGCCACCGAGACGCCCAGCAGCACGAAGACGCCGATCATCACGCCCAGGTCGACCAGCCGCCGGATCACCAGGTTGCCGGGCTGCTGGTTGAGCCGGTACATCAACCGCTGCGACGAGCGGATCGCCTCCACCCAGCCGATCCCGGTGAACACCAGGATGACGAGGCCGACCACGCCGACCGTGCCGCTGGAGTTGGAAATCTGCTCCGCGTCCAGGAACGGCAGGTTCTCCTTCAGGAACCCGGCCGCCGCCTCGCTCACCTCGTCGTTGTCCTCGAGGATCGCGCCGAAGATGGAGTACGCGACCAGCGCGAGGGCGAACACCGCGAAGAAGCCGTAGTAGGCGATCGCCGCCGCCAGCCGCCCGGCCAGCACCTCGGCGTAGAGCGCACCGGCCCGCCACACGTGGTCGAAGAGCCCCGACCGGCAGCGCGCGGCGCTCACCCAGCGGTCGATGCCCGCCTCGATCCGGCCGATCACGTTCACGCGGTCATCCTCGCCGATCTCCCGCCGCCGTGGTGGCAACCGGCTTCCGATGCTCGCCGAGCGGCGCGTCGCCGGTCAGCGGCCGAGGCGGAAATCCCGACGCGGCTGCCACCGGGCCTCCCCGCTGTGCGAGAACAGCGTGAACGCCTCGACCTCGAACATCGCGGAGAAGTCGGCCAGATCCTCGTACGCCTTGTCCAGCGCCTCCGGCGCGACGTCCTGCGCCACGGTGACGTGCGGATGGTACGGGAAGCGCGTCTGGCGGTGCAGGCCCGGCGTCGCCGCGATGGCGGCCGCCAACAGTTCGCACTCGCTGATCCCGGCGGCGACCGCGACGAACACCACCTGGGTCACCGGACGGAACGTGCCGGTGCCCCGCAGGTGCAGCGCGAACGGCAGGTGCGCGGCGGCGACGCTGGCGAGGTGCCGCTCGACGGCCGGCAGGATGGCCGTCGGGATCTCGGTGGGCCCGAGCAGCGTCACGTGCGCGGGCACGGCCAGCGGGTCACCGGCCTCGACCCGCCGCCGGGTGAGCTGGGACCCCCACGGCTCGGGGATGTCCACCGCGATGCCGATCTGGATGGTGTCACCGGTCGGCGGCACCCCACCACTGCGATCCACGCTCCGCGCCGCCCCTTCGGCCACCGAACCGCCCACCTGTCCCGCGGCGCTATTCGCCGCGCACCGGCGGGAAGAACCCGACCCGCTCGTACGCGGACCGCAGCGTCGCCCCGGCCACCGCCCGGGCCTTCTCCGCACCGGCGGCGAGCAGCTTGTCCAGCTGGGCCGGGTCGTCGAGGTAGGTGCTGGTGCGTTGCTGGATCGGGCGGACGAACTCCGCGACCACCTCGGCCAGCTCCTTCTTGAGGTCGCCGTAGCCCCGCCCGGCGTACGCGGCCACCAGCTCGTCGATGCCGCGCCCGCTGAGGGCCGAGTGGATGGTCAGCAGGTTGGACACGCCCGGCTTGGTCTCGGCGTCGAAGACGATCTCCCGGCCGGTGTCGGTCACCGCCGAGCGGATCTTCTTCGCCGAGCGGGCCGGGTCCTCCAGCAGGTCGATGATGCCGGCCGGCGAGGACGACGACTTGGACATCTTCGCGGTCGGGTCCTGCAGGTCGGTGATCTTCGCGGTGTCCTTGACGATGTGCGGCGCGGGCACCGTGAACGTCGGCCCGAACAGCGAGTTGAACCGCTGGGCCAGATCCCGGGAGAGCTCCAGGTGCTGACGCTGGTCCTCGCCGACGGGCACGGCGTTGGCCTGGTAGAGCAGGATGTCGGCGGCCTGCAGGATCGGGTAGGTGAACAGGCCGACGCTGGCCCGCTCGTTGCCCTGCTTCTGCGACTTGTCCTTGAACTGCGTCATCCGGCTGGCCTCGCCGAAGCCGGTGACGCAGCCGAGCACCCAGGCCAGCTGCGGGTGCTCGGGCACCTGCGACTGCACGAAGAGGGTGCTGCGCTCCGGGTCGAGCCCGACCGCGAAGAGCTGGGCGGCGGCCACCCGGGTTCGCTGGCGCAGGAGCGCCGGGTCGTGCCCCGCCGTGATGGCGTGCAGGTCCACCACGCAGTAGAACGCGTCATGGGTTTCCTGCAGGGCCACCCAGTGCCGCACCGCGCCCAGGTAGTTGCCGAGGTGGAACGAGTCGGCCGTCGGCTGGATGCCGGAGAAGACGCGGGGGCGGGCGGGAACGTCGGACATGGCGATAATTCTGTCAGCAAGCAACGCGGTCCGTCATGACGGGCCGGCGGGTCGGCCGCGGCCCGCCGGTGTCGGGGCGTTGACCTCGTGCGGTTCCGCCGCGCCGACACGGCGGGACGGCGCGACGGCGGCCCCGGGCGGCAGCCCGGCGACGGCCTCCCGCGCCGGTTCGGTACCAGCCTCCGGCGTCTGCCCCGCGCCGGCATCGCGGCGTTGCTCCGGCACCCGCACGGCGGAGACGGCGAGTCGGGCCACCCGGCGTCCGTCGAGCGCCAGCACCCGCAGCAACCAACCGCCGGGCGGGTCGGCCGGATCGGGTACGTCGGCCTCGGCCGGCTCGCCCGGCACCGGTACCTCGTCGCCGGCCACCGGCAGCCGGCCCAGCGCGGCCATCACGAAACCGGCGACCGTCTCGTACGGCCCGGCCGGCAGCACCACGCCGGTCCGCTCGGCGAAGTCGGCCAGGTTGAGCCGGCCGTCGACCACAGCGGGAAGGCCGGCGTGCACCGGGTCCGGCACGACGTCGTACTCGTCGTGGATCTCGCCGATCAGCTCCTCGATCAGGTCTTCCAGCGTGACGATCCCGGCGGTGCCGCCGTACTCGTCGACCACCACCGCCAGGTGTTGGCCCTCCCGGCGCATCTCGGTCAGCGCGGGCAGCACCCGCTTGCTGCCGGGCAGCCGCTTCACCTCACGGGCGAGCTCGCCGACGGTGGCGCACGGGTCGGCGTCCGGGCGCATCAGCACGTCACGCAGGTGCACGAAGCCGACCACGTCGTCGTGGGTGCCGTCGGTGACCGGGTAGCGGGTGTGCGTCTCGGCGCGGACCAGCCGGGCGGCCTCGGCGATGGTCAGCCGGGCGGGCAGGAAGACCACCTCGGTGCGGGGCATCATCACCTCGCGGACCAGGCTGGCGCCGGCCACCAGGACCTCGTCGATGATGCGCCGCTCATCCGGGTCGAGCAGGGTGTTCGCCGCGACCAGGTCGCGCAGCTCGGCCTCGGAGATGCGTTCCCGGCCGGCCGCCGGACCGGTGCCGAGCAGGTCGGTGACGAGGCGGGTAGCGCCGTCGGCGGCGCGGACCAGCACCCGGGCGACGGCCCGGGCGAGCGGGCCGGGGTCGCGGCGAGGTCGCCCCCGCGCGCGTCGCCGAAGCCCGGTACGGGCCACTTCCCGCATGACAGAGATGGTAGACACCGCGGGCCCGCCGCACCGGGGATCGCGCACGGCCGGGCAGATGTTCGGCTCTGTTTAATCGTGAGAGATTATGATGGAATGGGGTTGGCGGCGTGATCGGCCGGGGTACCGCCCGCCGCCGTAGGGTGATCACCGGAAGGCCCCGTCCCGGGCGGGCCAGGCAGGAGGCAACGACGTGAAACTGCTCGTCACCGGGGGCGCCGGCTTCATCGGCAGCGTGGTGACCCGGATGCTGCTCGACGCGGGCCACGAGGTGGTCGTCCTGGACGACCTGCGCACCGGCCACCGCGAGGCGCTCGCACCGGACGCGACGCACGTCGAGGCGTCCATCCACGACGCCGCCCGGGTCATCACGCCCGACGCCGGCTTCGACGGCGTGCTGCACTTCGCCGCCCTGATCGCCGCCGGCGAGTCGATGGTCAAGCCCGAGCTGTACTGGCAGACCAACACCGTCGGCACGCTCGCCCTGATCGACGCGGTCCGGGCCGCCGGGGTGCCGCGCATGGTCTTCTCCTCCACCGCCGCCGTCTACGGCAACCCCGCCGAGCTGCCGATCCCGGAGACCGCGGTCAAGGCGCCCACCAACACGTACGGCGCCACCAAGCTCGCCGTCGACATGGCGCTCACCTCCGAGGCGATCGCGCACGGGCTGGCCGCCGTGTCGCTGCGCTACTTCAACGTGGCCGGCGCGCACCTCGCCGGCGACGTCGTGCTCGGCGAACGGCACGACCCGGAGACCCACCTGATCCCGATCGCGCTGGAGGTCGCCGCAGGCAGGCGGGAGAAGCTCCAGCTCTTCGGCGACGACTACCCCACGCTGGACGGCACCTGCGTCCGGGACTACATCCACGTCGCCGACCTGGCCCGGGCCCACCTGCTGGCGCTGGACGCCGCCACCGCCGGCCAGCACCGGATCTACAACCTGGGCAACGGCAACGGCTTCACCAACCGGCAGGTGGTCGACGTGGTCCGCGAGGTCACCGGGCACCCGCTGCCGGTCGAGGTGGCGCCCCGCCGCGAGGGCGACCCGGCCGAACTGGTCGCCTCCTCCGCGCTGGCCCGTGACGAGCTGGGCTGGGTGCCGCAGAAGCCGACCCTGCACGACATGGTCGGGGACGCCTGGGCCTTCTACCGCACGCAGATCCTGGGGAAGTCATGACCCACGCCACCGGTGACGTCGCCGAGCGGGCCGCCGCCGGCTTCACCTCCCAGTACGGCGACCGCGCCGCCGGCCGCTGGGCGGCTCCCGGGCGCGTGAACCTGATCGGCGAACACACCGACTACAACGACGGGTTCGTGCTGCCCTTCGCGCTGCCACTGCGCACCGTCGTCGCCGCCGACCGGCAGGATGGCGACCGCTGGACGGTCTGGTCCGAGCTCTCCGACGAGACGATCAGCTTCGGCGCGGACGACATCGCCGAGCCGGGCCGGGTCACCGGCTGGGGCGCGTACGTCGCGGGGGTCGTCTGGGCCCTGCGCGAGGCCGGCCACCCGGTGCCGGGCGCCCGGCTGGCCATCGCCTCCGACGTGCCGCTGGGCTCCGGGCTCTCCTCCTCGGCGGCGCTGGAGTCGGCCGTGCTCGCCGCGCTGCTCGACCTGGGCGGGCTGGAGTTGCCCGCCGAGCGGCAGCCCCGGTTGGCGCAGCGGGCCGAGAACGTCTACGTCGGCGCGCCGACCGGGATCATGGATCAGTCGGCGGTGATCCGCTGCCGTTCCGGGCACGCCCTCTTCCTCGACTGCCGCGACGAGTCCGTCGAGCACATCCCGTTCGACCTGGACGCCGCCGGGCTGGCCGTGCTGGTCATCGACAGCCGGGCGCCGCACCGGCACGCCGACGGCGAGTACGCCGCCCGCCGCCGGTCCTGCGAGGCCGCGGCCAAGACGCTCGGCGTCCCCGCCCTGCGCGACGTTGCCGTCGACCAGCTCGACACCGCGCTGGCCCGGCTCGACGACGAGGAGACCCGGCGGCGGGTCCGGCACGTGGTCACCGAGGACCAGCGCGTGCTGGACACGGTGGCGCTGCTGCGCGCCGGCCGGGTCCGGGACATCGGCCCGCTCCTCACCGCCTCGCACGTCTCGATGCGCGACGACTTCGAGATCACCGTGCCCGAGATCGACACGGCGGTGGAGGCCTCGCTGGAGGCCGGCGCGCTGGGCGCCCGGATGACCGGCGGAGGCTTCGGCGGCTGTGTCCTCGCCCTGGTGGAGGCGGACCGGGTCGACGCCGTCGCCGCCGCCGTGACCGCCGCGTACGCCGAGCGTGGCTTCACCGCACCCGGCACCGTCCCGGTCCTCCCCGCCCCCGGCGCCACCCGCCTGGACTGACTGTGAGGCTGGCCGGGTTGGCCCGGAGGTGATGGGCTGATGGTCGGCAGTAGTGGACGTGACTCTTGGCCTGACTGGCTTTGTGCCTT